>JBATDO010000253.1:0-12264 GCA_049663505.1 Sphingorhabdus sp. | reverse complement strand
GTATTGAGCTGGCCGAAAAGGCCATGCCGCTTTATCCCAAATCCTGGGGGCGAATTACAAATATGACGGTGGGCTACGGCCACGGTATTTCGGTTACACCCCTCCACCTCGCCAGTGCATATGCGGCGATGGTCAATGGAGGGATCTACCGTCCTGCAACGATGTTTAAGACTGGCCCTGACGCAAAACTGCCCGGTAAGCGCGTGTTTACCGCAGCAACCAGCGCACGGATGCGCCAGTTGATGCGGATGATCGTTGTCGATGGTACGGGGCGAAAGGCTGACGCACAAGGATATCGTGTTGGTGGCAAAACTGGTTCTGCGGAGAAGCCGGGTGTGGGCGGTTATAGCCGCAACCTCGTTGTAGCAACTTTTGCCGCCGCTTTCCCCATGGACAATCCACGCTATGTATTGCTTGCAATGCTCGACGAACCCAAGGGTACGGCGGAATCAAGCTTCCAGCGCACGGCAGGCTATACGGCGGCGCCCGTCGTGAGCAAGACGATCACGCGGATCGGGCCTCTCCTGGGAATCATTCCTGACATGAAGCGCGATGTTGATGTTTCCGAGCTTATGCCTTTCTTGTGGAAGGCCAAGGGAGAACAGTAATGCGGCTGGGACAATTGCTGACCGGACTGAATGGTGCAGCCGCCGAACAAACTGTCACTGGCTTTGCCATCGACCACCGGAAAGTCGCCCCGGGGACAGTTTTTGGTGCCTTCAAGGGTGCTGTATTCAACGGTGAGAATTACATCAATGAGGCCATTGCAGCCGGTGCCATCGCAATTGTTGCAAGTAGCGACGCCACCGTAGATGGCGCATGTCATATTGCTGACTCCAATCCCAGGAAGGCTTTTGCACGACTTGCGGCAAAATTCTTTCAACCCTTTCCGCGGCACATCAGTGCAGTCACCGGTACCAATGGTAAAACGTCGACCGTCGAACTGACACGTCAACTCTGGCGCATGGCGGGGTATAACGCTGCCTCAATCGGGACGTTGGGAATCACTACGGCATCCGATCAGGCAAAGACGGGATTGACCACACCGGATATCGTTACGTTCTTGTCAAACATGTCGGGTCTCGCACGCGAGGGGGTTACACATGCAATATTCGAGGCTTCCAGCCATGGCTTGTCTCAATACCGAAGTGAAGGTGTTCCCGTGCAAGTCGCAGCCTTTACCAATTTGAGTCGTGATCACCTCGATTATCATGGCACCATGGAAGATTATTTCGAAGCCAAAATGAGACTGTTTGATGAAGTAGTGAGCGAGAGCGGCACTGCAGTCATTTGGGCAGACGATGAGTGGTCGGAAAAGGTGGTCGCTCGAGCAAAGCGAAGGGCTCTTCGGCTGATTACGATTGGACGAAATGGCACTGGAATCCAGCTGGTTTCGCGCCAGCCCACACAATTGGGGCAGACACTGGAACTAAAAATACAAGGGGAGCGCAGCAAGCTGAAATTGCCCCTCATCGGAGAGTATCAGGCGTCAAATGCCTTGATGGCTGCAGGAATAGTCATGGCTACTGGCGGACATGTCGATGATGTGCTTGGCCACATGGCGCGCTTGCAACCAGTTAGAGGTAGATTGGAAAGGGCGGTGATCACCAAGAGTGGAGCACCGGTTTATGTCGATTACGCCCACACACCAGATGGTTTGCGGGCGGCAATTGCAGCTCTGCGTCCACATACAAGGGGTAAACTCATCACGGTGTTTGGGGCAGGAGGCGATCGAGATATCGGCAAGCGTCCTGAAATGGGAGCAATTGCTGTTGCAGATTCAGACATTGCAATCGTCACAGACGATAATCCGCGCAACGAAGACCCGGCATCAATTCGAGATGATATCATGAAAGGGGCTCCCGGCGCTCATGATATCGGGGATCGTCGCTATGCTATTGCCTTTGCTATTGAGCATGCCGAACCCGATGACATCGTTCTCATCGCCGGCAAGGGACATGAGCAAGGTCAAGTGATTGCCGGCCGAGTTTTGCCATTTGACGATGTCGAAGTCGCGCGGGAATGTGCCGCGTGAGCGCCTTGTGGGAACATCGAGAGCTAGTGGCGGCGATCGGCGGCAAGTCGTCTGGTAAATTTGATGCTGAAGGGGTGGCATTCGATTCGCGTGAAATCGGACAGGGTGACCTGTTTTTTGCCTTGAAGGGCGAGGCGACCGACGGACATTTGTTTGTGGAAAAGGCGTTTGCACATGGCGCGGCCGGCGCAATCGTGAGCGAACCAATTGTCCATCCCCATATCCTGGTACCCGATACAATGGATGCACTGAATGCACTGGCCAGGTCGGCCCGGTGCCGGGTTGGCGGAAAAATCATTGGTGTTACAGGCTCGGCAGGTAAGACGGGAACGAAGGAGGCGCTATTTGCAGCGTTGGACCGCGCCTCGCGTGGCCATGCTCATCGTTCGGTCAAGAGTTACAACAACCATGTCGGAGTGCCGCTGAGCCTGTCACGGATGCCGCGTGATACCCAATACGGTATTTTTGAAATGGGTATGAACCATGTAGGTGAATTGCGCGAACTCACGCAATTGGTCAGGCCAGATGTTGCAATTGTTACAACAATCGCGCCAGCCCATATCGGTTTTTTCAAAGACGAAGCAGAAATCGCTCTGGCAAAATCTGAAATTTTCGAAGGCCTCGCGCCAGGGGGGACGGCGATAATTCCAGCTGACAGCCCCCATTTTCCAACTCTACGGTCAGAAGCGCGGAAGTTTGCCGACAACATAATCAGCTTCGGTTTTTCCGAAGGTGCCGACGTTCGGGTGCTCGATTACGTGGCGGCATCTGGCGGAGGCTCGCTAATCACGGCACAACTACCCACTGGTGCAGTTTGCTTCACATTGTCCCAGCCCGGAAGGCATTGGATTGCAAATGCCATGGCTGTGCTGGCTGCAGTGGAAGCAGTCGGGGGCGATCTTGCCGCCGCCGGTCTTGCAATGGCCGAGCTTGGAGAAATGGCCGGACGCGGCGCGCGCCATCATGTTCAAATCAACGGTGGCAGCGTGCTCCTGATTGACGAAAGCTACAATGCGAATCCGGCTTCAATGACCGCTACGATCACAGAACTTGGAAATACCGGTGGAGGTCGTCGAATTGCAGTCCTGGGGGCGATGAAGGAACTGGGTAACAAGAGCGAGCAATATCACCTTGATCTCGCTGCACCTTTGGCTGCTGCCAAAGTGGATTATGCTATTTTCGTAGGTCAAGAGATGCAAATTCTCGTTGAGAAGTTGAATGCAGGGCTTGAGGGGCCAGCAGAATTCGCGCATTGCGCCACTGCACAGGAGGCGCTGAATCTGCTGAAAAGCAAATTGCAGGAGTCGGATACAATATTGGTCAAGGGTTCCAACTCGATGGGACTTTCGGTCATCATAAGCGGACTCATGGGTGAGGGGAACTAATGCTATATCTGTTGGCAGAATATCTGGGGTTTCCTAGCGGGTTCAATCTCATCCGATACCTGAGTTTTCGTTCGGGCGCCGCTGTCGCCACAGCATTGTTGATCGGCATGGTAATTGGGCCGCGCTTCATCAACATGCTCCGCCTGAGGCAGGGTAAGGGGCAGCCAATCAGAAGCGATGGTCCACAGTCACACCTGGCAAAGGTGGGGACCCCAACCATGGGCGGATTGATGATTTTGACCGCGGTTGCTGTCTCGATGCTGCTTTGGATGGATTTGCGAAACCTTTACGTGTGGAGCTGTCTTTTGGTGATGGCGGGCTTTGGAATAGTTGGCTTCATGGATGATTTTGACAAGGTGAAGAAGCGCAGCCATCACGGCGTTTCTGGCAAGATCCGGCTCCTGCTGGAGTTTGCAATTGCCGGAGTGGCTGTCTCGTTGATAGTCTGGAAGTCAGGTGGAATATTGTATCTACCATTCGTTAATGGACCTGTCGCTGACCTGGGATGGTGGTATGTACCTTTTGGAGCCTTTGTAATCGTCGCTTTTGGAAACGCTGTGAACCTTACTGATGGACTTGATGGCCTGGCAACGATGCCAGTCATTATAGCATCGATTGCATTCATGCTGATCGTATACATGGTCGGTAACGCCAAATATGCTGAATATCTGGGCATTCCCTTTTATTTAGGCGCCGGTGACCTCGCGATCCTTTGTGGAGCAATTGTGGGGGCAGGTCTTGCGTTCCTCTGGTTCAATGCACCTCCAGCCGCTGTTTTTATGGGAGATACAGGCAGCTTGGCACTCGGCGGAACTCTGGGAGCAGTTGCCGTTGTTTCCCATCATGAATTCGTGCTGGCAATCATTGGCGGTCTGTTCGTTGTTGAAGCTTTATCGGTAATCATTCAGGTTTTCTGGTTCAAGCGTACCGGCAAACGCATATTCCGAATGGCACCGATCCATCACCATTTTGAACAGCTTGGCTGGTCGGAGCCCACCGTAGTCATTCGATTCTGGATCGTCGCTTTCGTTTTGGCGCTTGCAGGGCTATCGACCCTCAAGCTCAGATGATTACAAGCTCCGCCTTCGCAAATCGAAAATTCGCCCTTTTGGGTCTCGCGCGGTCTGGTCTGTCGGCAGCGCGGTCCCTGGTGGCGGGAGGCGCAGATGTCCTTGCGTGGGATAACAATGAAGAAGCTCGAAGGCTGGTTGACGACATCGCAACAATCGCTGACCCGCTCGAGGCTGACTTGCGTGGTTATGACGGAATAGTGGTCTCGCCCGGCGTGCCAATCAACCGCCATCCGATTGCCGACAAGGCTCGTAGCGAAGGCGTCCCACTTATCGGCGACATTGAACTCTTCGCGATGGCAAGGCCGAGCTTGCCACCCCATCGTGTCGTCGGCATCACGGGGACTAACGGTAAGTCAACCACGACCGCATTGGTGCACCACCTATTAAAAAGTGCCGCGTTACCCGCAAGGATGGCAGGCAATATCGGCTTGCCCATATTATCTCAGGCACCGCTGCCCGCTGGAGGTGTATATGTTTTGGAGCTATCCAGTTACCAAATCGACCTGACTTATAGCCTTGCCTGCGAAGCAGCCGCACTGATCAATTTGTCACCAGATCATCTTGATCGCTATGAGAATTATGAAGGCTATATCGCATCGAAGGCGCGGTTATTCGAAATGCAAACGGCAAAACAGCATTCGGTTTTCGGCCAGGCGGACGCTGAGACGCAACGTATTTATGAGCATGTGCTCGCGATGCGCGGACCGGGCGTCGTGCACTTGGCTAAAGTTTGCGATGTGGAGGGTCAGTCCGAATGGCCCGCTCTGCAGGGGCCTCATAACAAGCAAAATGTCGCTGTAGCCATCAGGCTTGTCGAACTTCTGGGCATCACTGAAGCGCAGTGGCGTCCCGCACTCAAGTCCTTTGGGGGGCTTCCCCATCGAATGGAAGTGGTATCGCAACGCAATGGGGTACTTTTTGTCAATGACAGCAAGGCAACCAATCCGGCCTCAACCGCACCGGCCCTAGCCGCTTATCCGCGAGTTCACTGGATTGTCGGGGGGTTGCCAAAGGGTGACAACCTCGATGAATGTGCACCAAATTTTGGGCACGTCGTGAAGGCCTACACGATTGGTGAAGCCGGGCCGGCTTTTACCAAATTGCTGTCGCCGTACATGGACGTTGAAAGCTGCGAAATGATGGGAAGTGCGGTGCATTCAGCTGCGGCACAGGCCAAGCCAGGTGATGTGGTTCTGTTCTCTCCTGCTTGCGCGTCATTTGACCAGTTCAAGGATTTCGAAGCGCGCGGGGATGCATTCAAAGCGATCGTCGAGGCTCTCTCATGAACGGCGACCGAAAGGATGTTCCCTGGGTGCTTGCTGCAAAGACGGGCAAGATTGGCTTTGCCAATCGGCTTGGGCGCGGCGATCGTTCGCCGCTTGGCGTCTGGTTCTGGGAGCTCGACCGCATTTTGCTCGCGCTGATGCTCGTCTTGATCGCGATCGGGCTTCTTGCGGTAGCCGCAGCGTCGCCGGCGGGCGCGCAAAGGCTGTCCACTTCCCAGTCGCAACTGCCAGCTCTCTATTTTTTCTACCGTCAGTTGATTTGGGTGATCTTCGGCATTCCATTGATGCTGGTTGTGTCAATGTATCCGCGCGAACAGGCGCGCCGATTTGCAATTGTTGGCTTCGGGATATTCTTTGTCCTCCTAGCCTTGGTGCCCTTTCTGGGGCGCGAGGTGAACGGATCTCAACGCTGGATTGGCGCAGGGTTCGCGGGTTTGCAGCCCTCAGAGTTTTTGAAGCCATTTTTCGCAGTAACGATGGCATGGGTTATAAGCTGGCGCCTGAAGGATCCGACACTTCCGGTCCGTATTGTCACCAGCATTGGAACCGGGCTGGTTTGCATCCTGTTGATGGCGCAACCTGATCTGGGTCAAACAATACTGTTTTCTGGGACATGGTTCGCTTTGATGATGGTATCGGGCGTTCGTGCTTCGCATTTGTGGACTATGGTAATTGGCGGTTTGGCTGGACTTGTCATGGCATATAATTTTTACCCTGTCGCATCGCAGCGAATTGACGCCTGGATTTTCGGTACCGAGGGGCTCACTCACGACAAGATGGCCCTTGCCACTTTGACAAACGGAGGATTTATTGGCGTCGGACCGGGATTAGGTACGCGTAAATATTCGCTTCCGGAAGGACACACCGACTATATTTTCTCGGTGATTGGCGAAGAATTTGGATTGCTTGCCTGTATGGTGATTGCCATCCTTTATTTCGCGATTCTGATCCGTATAATTATCCGTTTACTTGATGAAAAAGACCAATTTGTTGTACTTGCTGTGACTGGACTAAGCGCGCAATTCTGCGGTCAAGCGATGATCAATATGGCCGTAAACCTAGGAATTTTTCCGTCAAAGGGCATGACACTGCCCTTTGTAAGTTACGGCGGCTCGTCTATTTTGGCGTTGTCCATTACATGTGGTCTCATCTTGGCACTAACCAAGCGCAACCCATATCTTGACCGGTCGCTATATATGGTGAAGGGACAGACGCCATGAGTATCTCAAGGCATTATGTGCTGGCCGCCGGTGGGACCGGCGGGCATTTGATTCCAGCCTTTGCACTCGGGCAGGAGCTGTTGAACCGCGGGCACCATGTTGCACTTGTTACCGATGAACGCGGAACCAAGATTCCAGGATGCCCCGACAAGATTGCAACACATGTTTTGCCTGCTGGCCGAATTACCAAAAATCCGGCAAGCTGGTTGGCCGGTGTCCGCGCGATTTGGCGCGGCCGTCAGATGGCAATGCAACTATATGGTAGTTTCAACCCGAGTGCAGTGGTAGGTTTTGGAGGTTATCCGGCATTTCCAGCACTTCTTGGTGCGTTTGCTTGCGACATTCCTACGATCATTCACGAACAAAATGCCGTACTGGGGCGGGTAAATCGCTTGGTTGCGCGCCGGGTAAATGCCATTGCGACTGCTTATCCAGACATTCTGCGGCTCTCGCCGCAATTGGCTGATAGAGCGCACCTGGTTGGCAATCCTGTGCGAGACGAAGTGTTGAGTTTGCGGGAACAATCCTATCCGCCACTTGGTGAAGATGGTATTTTCAGGGTTCTAGTTACCGGGGGCAGCCAAGGGGCATCGATATTGTCAGATGTCGTGCCGGATGGCCTTGCCCGGCTTCCGTTGAATTTGCGTCGGCGCTTGCAGGTCACACAGCAATGTCGCGCAGAAGACATCGAGGCTGTCAGAAAGACTTATGCCGATCACCATATTCCGGCCGAGCTCGCTACCTACATGGTCGATTTGCCGGAACGGTTAGGATGGTCGCACCTGGTAATCGCTCGAGCTGGCGCCTCAACCATCGCCGAACTGACATGTGCTGGACGACCCGCGATATTGGTGCCGCTTCCCAGCGCAATGGACAATCACCAAGCGTATAATGTGAAGGAAATGGTAGCTGCAGGCGGTGCGCGCTCAATCGTTCAAAGCGCCTTTGGGCCTGTAGAGCTTGCAAAGCAGATACAGAAAATCGCGCTGGAACCAGGCGCACTGGAAAATGCCGCCAAGGCTGCGAAAAGCTGCGGGCGTCCCAATGCAGTCGCTGACCTGGCTGATCTGGTTGAGTCCTTTGGTTCGGCGCCGATACTGCATACCATTAGAACTCAAGTCGAGGGCACCGGGCAGTTTAATGGCTCACCAGTCTTGGCCCGGGACGGCGTGTCGTGAAGGGAGTGCCTACAGATATTGGCACAATCCATTTCGTTGGAATTGGCGGGATCGGAATGTCGGGTATTGCTGAGGTAATGCATAATCTGGGCTACACGGTGCAAGGCTCGGACATGGCTGATAGCTATGTCATAGATGGACTGCGCAAGCGTGGCATCAAGGTCATGATTGGGCACAGCGCTGATAACTTGGGTGATGCGGCGGTGGTCGTGACATCTACTGCTGTGAAAAAGGGCAATCCGGAACGCGACGCGGCGCTGGAACGGCGTATTCCGCTGGTACGCCGCGCTGAAATGCTAGCGGAGCTGATGCGACTGAAAAATACAGTGGCAGTGGCTGGTACACATGGCAAAACTACGACGACTTCGTTGGTTGCGGCCATGCTTGATCACGGAGGTATCGATCCCACGGTCATTAATGGCGGAGTAATTAACAGTTACGGGTCGAACGCGCGCCTTGGGACGAGCGACTGGATGGTGGTCGAGGCCGACGAAAGCGATGGTAGTTTCCTGCGCCTTGATGGAACCCTGGCCGTTGTGACCAACATCGATCCTGAGCACCTCGACCATTATGGGAATTTTGATGCGATAAAGGCGGCATTTGTCGAATTTGTTGAGAATGTTCCGTTTTACGGCGCTGCCATCATGTGCCTCGACCATCCCGAAGTGCAGGCAATACTTCCCAAGATCCGTGATAGGCGCATCATTACGTACGGATTTTCTGCTCAAGCGGACATTCGGGGAGAAAATGTAACACCATTTCCTGGTGGCAATCGTTTCGATGTCGTGGTCCGTGCGCGCGATGGATCGCAACGAACCATCAAAGGCATTGAATTGCCCATGCCTGGCCGACACAATGTTCAAAATGCACTGGCGGCCGTTGCCGTAGGCCTCGAAATGGGGATGGCTGATTCAGAAGTCCAGCATGGCTTCGACAAATTCGGTGGTGTCAAGCGACGCTTTACGAAAGTGGGCGAAGTAGACGGAGTTACAATAATTGACGACTACGGGCACCACCCCGTTGAAATCCGGGCCGTCCTTTCTGCTGCGCGCGAAGGCGCGCAGGGCAGGGTGATTGCTGTGGCCCAACCGCATCGATTTACGCGCTTGCGCGACCATATGGATGATTTCCAGCAAGCGTTTAACGATGCTGATATCGTGTTTGTTGCTCCGGTCTACACAGCAGGAGAGGCGCCCATTGACGGGATCGATTCCGAGGCATTGGTGGCGGGTTTGAAGCGGCGCGGGCATCGCTCTGCTGCAAATGTCGCTGACGTCGCCGATCTTGCGCAAAAGTTATCTGAGATTGTGCAAGCCAAGGATACAGTCGTTTGTCTGGGCGCAGGAGATATCACCAAATGGGCCAGTGGGCTGGCCGGTGCAATAATGGCAGCGCGGCAATGACTGCGGCTGTCATGCCCAAGGTGACTGGCAAGCTGACCCCAAACGCCCCGCTTGCACCGCTGGTTTGGTTTAAGTCAGGTGGGCGCGCGCAATGGCTCTTCGAGCCAAGTGATATCGAAGACCTAAAGTCATTCCTGCAGGAACTCGATCCAGGATTGTCAGTCATGGCGCTTGGTCTTGGATCAAATCTCATCGTGCGCGATGGCGGTGTTGAAGGCGTCACTATTCGTCTTGGGAAGCCATTTGCGAAAATACAGCAGATTGATGACGTAACACTGCGATGCGGAGGGGGGGCTTCTGGTATTTTGGTTTCGAGCCATGCGCGCGATGCCGGGATAGCTGGCCTTGAATTCCTTCGAGGCATTCCAGGAACAGTCGGTGGTTTTGTACGTATGAACGGTGGCGCCTATGGTCACGAGGTAAGCGATGTCTTGATCGAGTGTGATATCGTGACGCGCAGTGGCGAATATGTAACACTCAAGAATGAGGACTTGCATTATTCATATCGGCATAGTGATTTGCCTGCTCAATCTGTGGTCGTAAGTGCAGTCTTTTGTGGACGTCGAGGTGATCGTGAAAAAATTGGTGGGGAAATGAACCGGATCGCGCAAGCGCGCGAGGCATCTCAGCCACTTCGATCGAAGACAGGCGGTTCGACGTTCAAAAACCCTCCAGGTCACAAAGCCTGGCAGTTGGTTGATGAGGCAGGATGTCGCGGACTAAAGGTTGGTGGAGCGCAAGTTTCCGAGAAACACACCAATTTTTTGCTGAACCTTGGAGATGCAACTAGTGCGGACATTGAAAATCTGGGCGAAGAAGTTCGTCGCCGGGTAAAGGAAAAGTCGGGAATCGAACTCCAATGGGAAATTCAACGCGTGGGCTCCCAAAATGAGCAATGAGATCCATGTAGCCGTTTTGATGGGGGGATGGTCGAATGAACGAGCCGTCTCGCTGATGAGTGGAAATGGTGTAGCAGACGCGCTGGAGCGTGTCGGTTACAAGGTGACGCGCGTGGACATGGATCGCAACGTCGCACAGGTGCTGGCAGCAATCCGTCCAGACGTGGTTTTTAATGCCTTGCACGGAGTTCCTGGCGAAGATGGATCGGTTCAAGGCATGCTCGACTTGATGGGTCTTAAATATACCCATAGCGGCATGGTCACTTCCGTTATTGCCATTGACAAGGAATTGACCAAACAATGCCTTGTGCCGGCCGGTATTCCAATGCCCCAAGGGACGGTCGTCAAGAGTGAAAGCCTCTATTTGGCCGATCCCTTGCCACGCCCGTATGTGCTCAAGCCGATTAATGAAGGCAGTTCGGTTGGCGTTGCCATTGTCCATTCAGACAGTAATTACGGGAACCCGATCTCGCGCGATGCCAAAGGGCCATGGCAGGAATTCGACACGCTGCTTGCTGAGCCGTTTATTAAAGGCCGTGAATTGACAGTGACCGTGCTTGGAGGAAAAGCGCTCTGTGTCACTGAACTAAAGCCAAAAAGCGGTTTTTATGATTTCGATGCCAAGTACACCGAGGGGCTCACAGAACATGTTTGTCCGGCAGAAATTCCAGCGGACATAGAACAAATCATGCTCGAAACAGCGACGAAGGCGCATCAGCTGTTGGGGTGCAAAGGTGCATCGCGCACAGATTTTCGGTGGGATGATACTTTGGGCTCACGCGGGATTTTCGTGCTCGAGACCAATACCCAGCCCGGAATGACACCTCTCAGCCTCGTTCCTGAGCAGGCAAGGCAAGTTGGGATCAGCTACGAGCAGCTTGTGGACATCATTGTGAAGGAGGCGTTGGCGTAATGGCCACCACGGTGCGCAAAGGCGGCCGCCCCCGAGGCAAGGCAAAGACAACTATGCCGCGCAAAAAGGTGAGGCAAATCTCCCTTTTTGACCGGTTCTTGCGGACACTGCCATTTTCCGAGGACGACATTCAACGTGCCTTTAACGGAATCGTTATCGTCGTCCTGGCGTTGAGCGCAATTGTCGCTGCACAATGGTTGGGACTTTCCGCTGCTGCTTACCAGCAATATGCCGAGCTTGCAGCCAAGGCCGGTTTCCAGGTCGCGCGCGTGGAAGTCAGCGGAATGGAGCGCGTTGACCAGCTCAAGGTCTACGAGTTGGTGTTGGCTGAAAAGGACCGCTCGATGCCATTGGTCGACATCGAAAAGGTGCGTGCAGGCCTGCTTGAATATGGCTGGATAAAGGATGCGCGTGTATCGCGGCGGCTTCCCGACACCCTGGCTGTCGAGATCATCGAACGCCAGCCAACAGCTGTCTGGCAGCGCGATGGCAAATATTCATTGATTGATGCAGATGGGATTGTGTTGCAAAACGTCAAGCAGGGGGATGCTGGCGAATTACCAGTCCTGAACGGCTCAGATGCCAATAGGCATGCCGTCGCACTCAATGAACTTCTCGACAAGGCCACAGCATTGAAATCGCAAGTGGTGGGAGCAAGTTGGATTGGTAATCGTCGATGGGACCTGCAATTCAAGACCGGGGAAACCTTGGCATTGCCGGAAGGCGAAAAGGCAGCGGCAGAAGCGCTACTCAACTTTGCACGGATGGACGGAATTCATCGCTTGCTGGGTCGTGATATTATCCACTTCGATCTTCGCGACCCCGAGCGCGCCTATTTCCGCAAAGCGCCGAAAGTCGAGCCCGCCAAGGCT
>JBATDO010000252.1:0-8620 GCA_049663505.1 Sphingorhabdus sp. | reverse complement strand
GCCACTGCGGGTGCCGCTGCAGGTGCGGCGCGAGCCGAGCCTTCCTCGATCGATGTGATTACCGCGCCAACATTGACGGTTGCACCTTCTTCAACAGTATAGGTGCCCATGATTCCCGCGACGGGCGACGGTACTTCAATCGCGACCTTGTCTGTTTCGAGGCTGGCAATCGGTTCGTCGATTGCAACTGCCTCGCCAGGCTTTTTAAGCCATTGGCCTAGTGTCGCTTCGGTGATCGATTCGCCCAATGCAGGGACTTTGACTTCAGTGCTCATGGGGTATCAGCCTTTTCTCTGACGGCGGATTTCGGCGCGGACATTGTGGCCAAGCGCATCGGCTACCAAAGCTGCCTGTTCGGCCTGGTGGCGTTTGGCAAGGCCAGTTGCTGTTGCTGCGGCTGGCTTTCGACCCGCATAACGAGCCCGAGAGGGCTTGGTCTTGGCGGTTGCGAGACATTCTTCGATGAACGGGTCGACAAAAAACCAGCTGCCGGCGTTTTTGGGCTCTTCTTGTGCCCAGACAACTTCTTCAAGGTTGACCATGCGCTTCAGGCGCACGACGAGCGGTTCGCCGGGGAACGGGTAGAGCTGCTCCAGGCGGACAATCGCCGTGTTTTCGTCGCCTGCTGCATTTCGTGCCTCGATGAGATCATAGGCAACCTTGCCCGAACAGAGAACCAGGCGCTTGACGTCCTTGTCTGCAGGCGGCGTGGGGTCGGACAGGATCCGCATGAAATGGCTTTCGCCCTGAAAGTCAGCTGCTTTTGAGACAGCCAACTTGTGTCGCAGCAACGACTTGGGTGTCATTACCACGAGCGGCTTGCGGAATGGCCGCGCCATCTGGCGACGCAACAGGTGAAAATAATTGGCAGGCGTCGTGCAATTGGCGACCTGAATATTGTCCTCCGCACACAGCTGGAGGAAACGTTCAAGCCGGGCCGAACTATGTTCTGGACCCTGGCCTTCATAGCCATGCGGCAACAGCATCACGAGTCCATTGGCCCGCAACCATTTGGCTTCGCCGGCTGCGATGAATTGGTCGATTATGGTCTGCGCGCCATTGGCGAAATCACCAAATTGCGCTTCCCACAGGACAAGCGTCTTGGGTTCGGCACCGGCATAACCATATTCAAAGCCCAGAACGCCGAACTCGGACAACGGGCTGTCCAGAACCTCGAAGCGGCCATGAGGTAAGGTCGCGAGCGGGATATATTTTTCCTCGCTGCCCTGGTCGACCCAAACGGCATGGCGCTGACTGAATGTACCGCGACCCGAATCCTGGCCTGACAGCCTGACACCATATCCTTCAGACAGCAATGCGCCAAAAGCCAGCGCCTCGCCTGTGGACCAGTCGAAATTGTCAGCGTTGGAAAACATCGATTTCTTGGCCTCGAGCACACGGCCGAGAGTCGGGTGGATATTCAGATTCTCGGGGACTGTCGTGAGCGTCCGGCCAAGGCTGTCAAACAGCTTCTTGGAAACACCTGTTTCGACATTTCGGCGCGCACTCTCCGGATCGGCCGGTTTCGAAAGACCTGACCACCTGCCACCGAACCAGTCGGCCTGGTTGGCCTTGTAATTGGCCGCTGCATTGAATTCCTGCTCAAGCAAGGCCACGAAACGGGTAATGTGGTCATTGGCCCAATCGGCGTCGATAACGCCTTCTGCCACGAGGCGCTGCGCGTAGAGTTCGCCGACACCTGGATGTGACTTGATCACCTTGTACATCAAGGGCTGGGTAAAGCTCGGTTCATCGCCTTCATTGTGACCAAAGCGCCTGTAGCACCACATGTCGATCACGATATCGCGGTGGAACCGCTGCCGGAATTCGATGGCAATCTTGCACGCAAAGGTAACCGCCTCGGGATCGTCGCCATTTACATGGAAGATCGGTGCCTGCACGCCCTTGGCAACGTCAGATGGATAAGGTGACGAACGCGCAAATTGGGGGCTCGTGGTAAAGCCCACCTGGTTGTTCACGATGAAATGGATGCATCCACCGGTATTATATCCCCGTATCCCCGAAAATCCGAGACACTCCCACACGATGCCTTGCCCTGCAAAGGCAGCGTCCCCGTGCAGAAGCACCGGGAGCACCTGGTCGTGGTTGGCAAGATCGTCCCGCGCCGTCTGGTTGGCCCGGACCTTGCCGAGTACCACGGGGTTAACGGCCTCCAGATGCGAAGGGTTGGGAACAAGGCTCATGTGAACATTGATACCGTCAAATTCGCGGTCAGTGCTGGTGCCGAGGTGATATTTGACATCGCCTGAGCCGCCCACGTCATCGGGGTTGGCGCTGCCGCCGGAAAATTCGTGGAAGATTATCCGATAGGGCTTTGCCATCACGTTGGCGAGCACGTTCAGGCGACCGCGGTGCGGCATGCCGTAGACAATTTCACGGACACCCAGGCTGCCGCCATATTTGATTACGGCCTCGAGCGCGGGGATCATTGCCTCTCCGCCGTCGAGCCCAAACCGCTTTGTGCCGACATATTTGCGGCCTAGGAACTTCTCGTACTGTTCGGCCTCGATGACCTTGCCAAGAATCGCCTTCTTGCCCTCGGGAGTGAACTGGATGGCGGCGTCCTTGCCTTCCATGCGCTCCTGCAGGAACCTGCGTTCCTCGACATCTGAAATATGCATATATTCCAGCCCGACCGGGCCGCAATAATTGGCACGCAACGTGTCGACAAGCTCGCGGACTGTTGTCCATTCGAGCCCCAGTGTCCCGCCGACATAGACACGCTTGTCCAGATCTGGACCGGAAAAGCCATGATATTCAGGCGTCAGGTCAGCCGGTATGTCCTGCTTTGACAGGCCGAGCGGATCGAGATTTGCCGCAAGATGCCCGCGCACACGGTAGGTGCGGACCAACATCATGGCGCGAATCGAATCGCCTGCCGCGGCCGTGAGATCGACATCGGCCATCGGCTTGCCGGAAGCCTTTGCCGCAGCCTTGATCTCGACTGCCATTTGCGTCGGATCAAGTGCGGCCGTCAGGCCGTCGGTTGATGCAAGCGGCCAGTTCGCGCGCTCCCAACTGGGACCACGTTCAACTTCGAATTCCTGGTTTTCTAAACCCATGATATTTGCCTTCCTTGGGGAGGGGAACGGCGCGATGGTCTATCCCTTGAGTACTTCAACCAAAGTTTTTCCAAGATCCGATGGTGATGGCGATACCCTGATCCCTGCAGCTTCCATTGCAGCAATCTTGCTTTCTGCATCACCTTTGCCGCCGGACACGATCGCGCCTGCGTGACCCATGCGGCGACCAGGAGGTGCCGTGCGCCCAGCGATGAAGCCTGCCATCGGCTTTTTGCGGCCCTTCTTGGCTTCATCGATGAGGAACTGGGCAGCCTCTTCTTCCGCGCTGCCGCCGATTTCGCCAATCATGATGATCGAGGTGGTCTCGTCATCGGCAAGGAACAGTTCGAGGCAGTCAATGAAATTGGTGCCATTGACGGGATCACCGCCAATTCCGACTGCAGTTGTCTGGCCAAGGCCTTCGGCGGTCGTCTGGAACACCGCTTCATAGGTCAGTGTGCCGGAACGTGAAACAACGCCAACCGAACCCTTGGAGAAAATGCTGCCAGGCATGATGCCGATCTTGCACTGACCAGGCGTCAATACACCTGGACAGTTCGGACCAATCAACCGGGACTTCGATCCCGACAATGCGCGCTTGACCTTGACCATGTCGAGCACCGGAATGCCCTCAGTAATGCAGACGATCAGCGGCACCTCGGCATCAATGGCTTCAAGGATTGAATCAGCTGCAAAGGGCGGCGGCACGTACACCACGCTGGCATCCGCGCCGGTCATCTTGACTGCTTCGTGGACAGTGTCGAACATCGGCAACCCGATATGAGTGGTGCCGCCTTTGCCAGGCGTGACACCGCCCACCATCTGCGATCCATAAGCCAGGGCCTGTTCGGTATGAAAGGTGCCGGTAGCACCCGTCATGCCCTGTGTAATCACCTTGGTGTGCTTGTTTACGAGAATGCTCATGGCGGCCTCCAAATATTGTGTTGTCGCAAAAGCCGCTTATGCGAGCGACGGTTCTATCTCTTTGCATGCGACCAGCAATTCCTTGACCGCATCTACCGACACGTCGAAATTGGTCTTCGCATCGGACTTCAGTTCGATTTCCACGATGCGTTCGACGCCGCCGGCGCCTATCACTACAGGAACACCGACATAGAGATTGTCTACGCCATATTGGCCGGTCAGGTTGGCGGCGCAGGGCAATAGTCGTTTCTTGTCCTTCAGGAAACTCTCGGCCATTGCGATTGCCGACGTGGCCGGTGCGTAATAAGCAGAGCCATTGCCGAGCAGACCGACAATCTCGCCGCCACCTGAGCGGGTACGCTGCACGATCGCGTCGATCTTGTCCTGCGTTGACCAACCCATCTTGATAAGGTCAGGAACAGGAATGCCGGCAACGGTCGAATATTCGATGACAGGGACCATCGTGTCGCCATGTCCGCCGAGAACAAAGGCGGTCACGTCTTCTACCGACACCTTGAATTCATCAGCAAGAAAATGGCGGAATCGTGCCGAATCCAGAACGCCAGCCATGCCGACCACCATGTTGTGCGGAAGGCCCGAGAACTCGCGAAGTGCCCAAACCATCGCGTCGAGCGGATTGGTGATGCAGATGACAAAGGCATCCGGTGCGTTGGCCTTGATGCCCTCGCCGACTGCTTTCATCACCTTCAGGTTGATGCCCAGGAGGTCATCGCGGCTCATGCCAGGCTTGCGCGGCACGCCAGCTGTAACGATGATGACATCAGCTCCAGCGATATCTGCGTAGTCAGACGTGCCCTTGAGGTTCACGTCGAAGCCCTCGACCGGTGCGGACTGCGCCAGATCGAGTGCCTTGCCTTTCGGCATGCCTTCGGCAATGTCGAAAAGGACGATGTCGCCCAATTCTTTTTGAGCAGCTAGGTGGGCGAGCGTGCCGCCGATCATACCGGCGCCGATAAGCGCAATCTTCTTGCGAGCCATGGTTATGAAGTCCTTCCTGTGGCCTGGTAACGGAATTGCGGCTGCGTTAGGCCGAATCTTTATGGAGGACAACCCTATAAAACCCAGAAGTTAAGGCTTTTTATGATATCAGTTCGCAATTGCGATAAGAAGCGTGTCAGCCTGCGAGGGACTGGACCAGATCGTGCCAGTGATCGAGTGTCTCGTAGAACGACTTGACCGGAATTCGCTCGTCTCGGCCATGTGCCCGTTCATCGTCAGGCGTTATTATCCAGCTGCCGTTGACGCCATATACAGGTATTCCTTCCGCCCTGAAAAATAGCCCGTCTGTGGCTCCTGCCGACATTTGCGGTACGATGTCTGCGTTGGGGTGGCGCGCATGGACGGCCCTGGTGTAGGCCTCCAACACGTCGGCTCGCAGGGGCGATGGAGGCGATGGCTTGGCCACCGCAATGGCTTCGATCTTCACGCCGTCACCCACTATGCCTTGCAACTCGACTTGGACTGCGTCTGCTGGAATTCCTGGAAGAATCCGACAATTCACCGTCGCACTTGCCATTTGAGCAAGCGCATTATTGGCGTGGCCGCCTTCAAGGCGTGTGGCAACGCAGCGCGTGCGCGTGGTACCTATCTCGGAATCGTCGGCCTCGATGATATCAGCTGCAGCACCGTCGGCCTCATCTGCAAGCCAACGGCGCATCGCATCACCCAGCTTGCCTGCTTCGCGCTTCTGTCTGAATCCCAGGTAGGCGCGGGTGGTCTCGGTGAGGGCGGGCGTGAAGCGGTGCGCTTCGAGCTTCTTGAGTGCGTCTGCAAGCTCGTAAATGGCATTGTCGGGACGGGGCCGCGAACTGTGTCCACCGGCATTGCGTACCGAGAACACGAAGTCCTGGTACATTTTTTCAGATGTCTGAATCCCAAAACCTAGCAGCGTCCCGTCCTTCAGGAAAGCGCCGCCGCCTGCATCGGCGTTCAACCCGAACTCCGATTCAATGAGCTCGCGCCATTGCGTGGACGCACGCAATGCCCCATTTCCCGATGTTTCTTCATCACCGGAAAAAAACACGACGATGTCTCGCTTGGGCTTAAAGCCCTCCGCCTTGAGCCACAGCAGCGCATTGGCAATTGCCGTGATGCCGTTTTTCATGTCGGTGGTACCGCGCCCATAGAGATAGCCACCGTCCTCGATCAACTTGAACGGGTCACGCGACCAGTCCTGTGGCTTTGCTTCCACAACGTCCATGTGGCCCAGAAGCAAAATTGGTTTTGCACTTGGCGTACCTGCAGCCCTCCACCTGACGATCATGGACTGGGTTCCGTCATGGTCCTTGACGATCACGTCGGGAATCCCCCCGCGTTCAAACTCGCCTTTGAGATAGGCGACGAGCCGTTTTACCTCGTCGGGTCGGTCAGACACTGACGGGATCGCGACGATATCGGAGAACATCGCGCGACCCTTGGCATGCCACTTTTCGTTTGGCTCGGCTGCCAGCAGCGATGTTGAAAGGCAAATGGCACTCAAAAAGCAAACCAGGTGACGCATATTGTTCTCCTTATATGACGGCCAGCCTAACGTGGCCCGTGACCTTCCGCCAGATATTCTTCAGACTGCATCTCCATCAGCCTTGAAACTGTTCGCTCGAATTCAAACTTGCCGGAATTGCTCTTGCTATCTTGCCGGTAAAGCACCTCCGGCGCGGCATCGGCACTGGCCAGCAGTTTTACCCGGTACTCATAAAGGGCATCGATAAGCGTCACGAACCGGGCCGCTTCGTTGCGGGTCTCAGGGCCCAGAACCGGAATTCCAACCAGGATTACGGCATGAAAACGCCGGGCTATTGCGAGATAGTCAGCCGCACCCCTTGCATCAACACACAGCCTTTTGAAGGAGAACACCGCAACGCCTTTCAAGGCCTTGGGTACAAACAATGTCCGCCCACCACCAACATCGAGGTCCATCGAAGGAACATGGGCACGGTCCTCAGGGGGGTAATCTGTCAACTGGAAAAAGGCTTGTGACAGCGCAGCAGTTGCTTCAGGCCCATTGGGCACAAGCCATGTCCGGGCGTTTCCAAGGCGATCGCGCCTGTAGTCCACGGGTCCGTCCAGCGTGAATATATCGAGTTTTTCCTTCACGAGTTCAATGAAGGGAAGAAACAGCTGCCTGTTGAGGCCATCCTTGTAAAGGTCATCAGGGTGGCGGTTGGACGTGGTCACAATGGTAACACCGGCTGCAATCAACCCGGTGAAAAGCCGCGACATGATAGCTGCATCGGCCATGTTGTTGACCACCATCTCGTCGAAACACAAGAGCCGTGCCTCGTCGGACAATGCTGCCACGAGCGGAGGGATCGGATCGCCCTCTTCCTTTGCGCGCTCGACTTTCAGGCGGGCATGAACATCAAGCATGAATTCATGAAAATGGGCTCGACGCTTGCGGTGAATGACGACGCTTTCGAAAAACAGGTCCATGAGCATCGACTTGCCCCGTCCGACGCCCCCCCATAAATAGAGCCCGCGGACTGGCTCAGGCTTCTTACCGATCAGCCGCCATAACGTGCTGCCGCGTGGAGGTACGGCTTCCAGTTCTGCCTGTACCGTGCCAAGAGCCTGGGCTGCAGCTGCCTGATCTGGGTCGGGCTTCAGCTCTCCAGCTGCAACCAATCGCGCATAACGCTCGCCGACCGGTTGGCTGGTCATTTCTTCGACGGCTTGCGGATAGTCCCGGAGAAAGCGGCTATACGGCAATCTCCTTGGATGACCAGGCCGCGGATGAATAATAGCCTGCCTGTTTCCTTCAGCAATTCAACCTCAGCATCCATCGGTTCGCCCACGACCCCTGCGCCCATGAACTGCACTGAAAGGTCGAGTGTGACCGCGGCTCCCGCATCGATCAGTCCGAACATCCTTGAAGCGCCGAACATGGCCACATCAATGAAGCCGAGTATCGTGCCGCCGTGCACGGCATTGGCCAGGTTGCTATGCCGGTGTTCGGGAAACATGCGCACGCGCGCTTGCCCGTCGCCATCATTTCGCACCAGCATCTTGCCCAGTGCTGTAGAGTTGAACCGACTGCTGTCGGTCATCTGCCATTTGAGCCACCCGGGGTGATCCGGGTCAGCGCTGTAGTCAAACTCTGGTGTTTCCAATGTCCGAACGTGCCTCAAATATGCCGTTCGGCGATCAGCTTCTTGGTTTCCGCGATTGCCTTGGCAGGGTTGAGACCCTTGGGGCATGCGTTGGCGCAATTCATGATAGTGTGGCACCGGTAGAGCCGGAACGGGTCTTCCAGTTCATCCAGGCGCTCGCCCGTCATCTCGTCGCGGCTGTCAGCCAACCAGCGATAGGCTTGTAGCAATATGGCCGGACCCAGGAACTTGTCGCTATTCCACCAATAGGAAGGACAGCTGGTTGAGCAGCAAGCGCACAATATGCATTCGTAAAGACCGTCGAGCTTGGCCCGGTCGTCCGGTGATTGCAGGCGCTCCTTGCCCGATGGCTCAGATGTGACTGTCTGGAGCCATGGCTTGATCGAGGCATATTGTGCGTAGAAATGGGTGAAGTCCGGCACCAGATCCTTGATCACTTCCATATGGGGTAATGGCGTGATTGTGACTTCAGACTTGCAATCCTCG
>JBATDO010000251.1:0-2407 GCA_049663505.1 Sphingorhabdus sp. | reverse complement strand
GTGCTGACCGATGGGAGGCTTGCTCCTCTCTTTGCCCAAACCGACCTGAACGAAACCAAGGCGTTCCAGCGAGACTTGCTGCGGCTCGACGAAGTGCGCACCGCGCGCACTGCCATGGCAGCATCCTATTTTGCAGCGCATGCCGATGAATGGGATTCACTGCGCTCATTGCATGTCGCTGAAAGCGAAGTCGAAGCCGCCATGAAACGCATCTTGCATACAGCGCCGCTCGGTTCCGTGCTTGACGTGGGTACAGGGACCGGACGGATGATCGAGTTGTTCGCAAACGAGGCCAGTCACTTCGTCGCACTCGACAACAGCACAGAAATGTTGCGGCTGGCGCGCGCAAAATTGGCGGACTTCGATGGTGACAGTACTACCAGGGTGGAAATCATGCTCGGGGACTTCAACGCCCTGCCGCTTGCAGACAGCATTTTCGATACCGTCATTTTTCACCAGGTCTTGCATTACGCCCAGCATCCAGAAGGCGTCATTGCCGAAGCGGCACGCGTACTCAGCCCAGGCGGGAGGCTGGTCATCGTCGACTTTGCAGCCCATGATCGCGAGGAACTGCGCACGGTCCATGCCCATGCCCGGCTCGGTTTTGCCGACGCACTCATTGCCAAGGCGTTTGAGAGTTGCGGTATCCACTTGGCGCACCAGCTCGCACTCGACGGCGGCGAATTGGCCGTGAAGGTCTGGATGGGACAGAAACAGGACGACAAATACCGGGCGCCTGGCAGCGAGAAAGCCGCCGGCATTCAATCAAATCTAAGGATAGTTGCATGATATTCCCCCTCTCCCAGATGCAGGAAGCCAGTCGAGCCCTGGCATCGCCGCTATTTGCGGGCCTGCCCGGCGACTGCGAGATCAGTTTTGAATTTTTTCCGCCCAAGACACAGAAAATGGAAGAGCAGTTGTGGGACGCGGTGCTCACGCTGTCGCCACTTGAACCCCGCTTCGTCTCTGTAACCTATGGTGCAGGCGGAACCACTCGCGAGCGAACCCACAATACTGTTGCCCGCATCGCTCGCGAAACGACGATACCGGCTGCGGCCCACCTTACCTGCGTCGATGCGTCGCGCGATGAAATTGCAGATGTTGCCAATGCCTATTGGGATGCAGGTGTGCGCCATATCGTCGCGCTGCGTGGCGATGCGCCAAATGCGGAAGGGACATTCATTGCGCATCCCCAGGGATATGCAAGCGCTGCTGAACTTGTTGAAGGACTGCGAAAGTTGCATCCCTTCGAGATCTCGGTCAGCGCCTATCCAGAAACACACCCGGAGGCTCTGTCGCCCGATTCCGATATCGACAACCTTAAACGCAAGCTCGACGCTGGGGCGTCGAGGGCGATTACGCAGTTCTTTTTCGAGCCCGAGACGTTTTTTCGTTTTCGCGACAGCGC
This sequence comes from Sphingorhabdus sp., assembly GCA_049663505.1. GTDB lineage: Bacteria > Pseudomonadota > Alphaproteobacteria > Sphingomonadales > Sphingomonadaceae > Sphingorhabdus_B. The sequence goes on along the minus strand of JBATDO010000251.1, from coordinate 999 downwards.
TGCAGCCGCTGGAATTGACGCGGAAATCGTACCCGGCATCATGCCGGTTTCCAACTTTGCAAGCATCGTGCGCATGTCGAACATGACTGGTACTGCGATCCCGTCATGGATGGCTCACCTGTTTGAAGGCCTGGACGATCATCCGCCGGCACGCCAACTCGTCGCAGCAACGATTGCCGCTGAAATGTGCCGACGTCTCTATGCAGGCGGCGTCAGGGACTTCCATTTCTACACGCTTAACCGGGCCGAACTGGCATATGCCATTTGCCATCTGCTGGGAAAGCGCCCAGCCGCCGGTACGCAGGAGCAGGCAGCATGAGTGCGCGGCAGGAATTTGTCGATCGGGCGGCGCGCCAGATCCTCGTTTTCGACGGCGGCTACGGTACGGCAATCCAGGGCTATAAGCTGTCAGAGGCCGACTATCGCGGTTCGCTGGAATTGACCCATGACCAGAAGGGCAATAACGACCTGCTCTCGATCACTCGCCCCGACGTGGTCAGCGCAATCCATACTGCCTATCTCGATGCAGGTGCAGACATGATCGAGACGAACACCTTTAGCGCCACGCGGATCAGCATGGCCGACTATGGATGCGAACACCTGGTACGAAAGCTCAATCTCGAATCGGCCAGGATCGCACGCGCCTGCTGTGATGCGGCAGAGGCAAGGGATAACAAACGCCGTTTTGTTGCAGGTTCGATCGGACCAACCAACAAGACCTTGTCGCTATCTCCTGATGTGAACGATCCGGGATACAGAGAGATCGACTTCGATTATCTGAAAGATGTCTACCGCGAGCAATGCGATGCCCTTATCGAAGGAGGCGTTGACTTCCTGCTGATCGAGACAATCTTCGACACGCTGAATGCGAAATGCGCAGCAATGGCAGCACAAGAAGCAGCAGCAGCGTCCGGGCGCGATGTGCCCTTGATGATTTCGATGACATTGACTGACATGGCCGGGCGTAACCTTTCTGGTCACACCGTTGAGGCATTCTGG
>JBATDO010000250.1:0-7707 GCA_049663505.1 Sphingorhabdus sp. | reverse complement strand
CTTGAGGAGGAAATCGAAGGCAGGCTGCGCGGGCAATACGTCCGTGATCCCCAGGTTACTGTGAATCTCAAGGAAACGGTCAGCCAAGTTATAACTGTTGATGGCCAAGTAAAAGAGCCTGGATTATACCCGGTTATCGGTCGTATGACGTTGATGCGAGCGGTGGCTACCGCCAAAGGCACTGCAGAATTCGCCAAATTGGATGATGTAGTGATTTTTCGTACGGTCAATGGGCAGAAACTCGCTGCTCTTTATAATCTAAAAGCAATTCGCCGTGGAGTTTATAATGATCCCGAGGTTTTTGCTAACGATGTTGTAGTGGTGGGAGATTCACAGGCACGGCGCTTATTCAAGGATGCCATGCAATTGGTGCCATTGCTCACCACGCCTCTTGTGGTGGCGCTTCAGAACCCTTGATACCAACAGCATCGCTGCTTGATAATGGCGATATGATCAAAGAAATTTCCTTGGTCTTGGCATTTTCTGCGCAATATTATCGCGATTTAACAATGATTTGGTCCACTTTGATCGATGTTCTGCCTCCTCCCAAATTTTTTTCTTGTAGCTTTGCAGAATATGCTATGACCTCATCACTGGTTGGGGTGGCCACAAACTGATTTATCGGGGGCTTTATGGCATTCCACTCCCGCGTCTTTGACGGCGCTGTTGATACACCTGCGCTTGCTCTTCAGGAGCGAGCCTTGGGCGTCCCCATTACCGGTCGCAATTTTCAAGAAATTTCCGTCAGGCACGATCATCAGGACAAGATATTCTGGTGTTTTATGAACCAGACCGGGCGACCGAGCTACACCTACAGTCTAGGGGCTGAAATTCAGCAGGTGCAGGACTGGATTGGCAACAATTATGCCATGCCAGCCAATGGAGGCCCGGACGACTTACGCTATTTCGTATGCGGCTCGAAGACCCCGGGCATCTACAACCTTGGTGGAGATTTGAGGCATTTTGCGGACTGTATCAGGACCCGTGATTTGGCGGCCATGAGAAAATATGCCGAAACATGTGTTCGCATGCAGCATGCAAATGCCGGAGGGTTTGGCGCTCCGATAATCACGATGGCGCTGGTGCAGGGGGATGCACTCGGTGGCGGGTTCGAGCATGCATTGGCGTTTGATATTCTGGTCGCCGAGCGCAGCGCTAGAATGGGTCTACCCGAAATCATCTTCAACTTGTTTCCGGGAATGGGCGCATATAGCTTTCTTGTCCGCAGGGTGGGTAGAAAAATTGCGGAAAACTTCATCCTTGAAGGCAAGATTCATTCAGCCCAGGAACTGTACGATCTGGGTATCGTCGACGTCCTCGTCGAGGACGGGCAGGGCGAAGCAGCAATCGTTGAATATTGTCAACGCAACCAACAGCGTTTCGCCGCAGAGCGTGCGGTGTATCTGGCGCGAAGTGTTGCAATGCCTGTTGAGCTTGAGGAGTTGCTCCGGATTACCAATATCTGGGCCGAGACCGCCATGACTTTGACAGATGCAGATGTCAGGAAAATGGAACGGTTAGCGGATGCTCAAGAGAGACGAATTCAGCGAAGTCTCAAGGTAGTTACCTAATCTGGACTAACGGTTTCTGGCCATTTTCGGGCAGCGAAATAAGTTGGAGTGCGTCAATTGCTTGTCGCAGTTCATTCTCTATTTTTTCAAGATAGTCGAATCGGTGTTCAAAAAAGTCAGCTTCCGTGACTTTCTCCAGCCGCCCACATAGCTCCGATAATCGTTTCGCCCCCATGTTGTTGCCGGAGCTCTTGAATGCATGCGCGCAAAATCGAAATTCTCTGACGTCTGCATTTTTTATTGCCACTCGCATTGGCTCGACCGTCTGCTCTATATCTTCAAAGAAACCCTCGATCATGCTTTGCACGAACTTTGCGTCCCCAATCGACTTCAAATATTCGAGCTGGGCATCATCAAGTGCACTGGACGAAGGCTTTTTTGGTCCGGTTATGGGAACCACGACATTTGAATGCTCCGTACCAACGAGCACGTCTCCTCCGGATCCACCTGAGAGTTCTTCATGGCAGAACCGTTCGATGGTTGAAAGGAGCAGCTTTGCATCGACTGGCTTGGTCAAGCGCATGTCCATCCCTGCATTTTCGCACCTTTGCTCGGTTTCAACCGTTGCATCGGCTGTCACCCCGACGATCGGAAGGTGGCTGCGACCTCCTTCAATCTGCCTCCACATGGCGCATGCATCAATACCGTTTAGCCGCGGCATGTTGATATCGAGAAGGAGAATATCCACTCCGCCCTTTTCCAACGCTTCCAAGGCTTCGTCGCCGTCTGTTGCCATGAATACTTCATGACCGGCTGACTCCAAGATGGCAGCCAGGACATTTCGGTTCGTACGATTGTCGTCAGCAACCAGTACTTTCTTTGGATGATAGGTGGCAACGGAAGGCTCAGCACTTTCTTGGGCGAGCCTGAAATGACGCGCAAATGAGGAGCCTATCCGGATCGCGCTGCGCAGTTCGGCAAAGTTCGGCGACGACGGCAATATAGACGCAAATGCAGCCCGCAGAGACATGTCATAAATGTCGACTGGTTCAGCGTTGGAGATGAGCACTGGCGCGATTTCTGCTTCGGCAAATCGTGCCCATATAGAATGGTCTGGACCAAGCTTCGTTGCGAGGTCCTCCGCAATGAGCGCAACACTATATTGTGTTGTATCAATATCATCGAGTGCCGCCAATATGTCTTCAGGTAACTGGCATTTGATATGGCGCACCGAGAAATTATCTAGCGATTGCGCATTGGCGAGCAATTCAGGCCGTATTTCGCCCAACGACAATATTCTGACAACGTTTTTGGACGCGTCATCGGTGTAGGATAGCGGCTCAATTATGGTTTCGATCGGGACTTCAATCCGGAACACACTGCCTTGACCAATGGTACTTTCTACACCGATTGTTCCGTCTATCTGCTCTACCAACTGCCGGCAAATTGCCAAGCCTAAACCCGTGCCGCCGAAGCGGTTCATTACCGTATCATCGGCCTGTTGAAACGGTTGGAAAATTCTCTCGACAGCTGAATCTGCAATTCCGATCCCAGTGTCTGCAACAGTGAACCAAGCATGGTCCTTGCCATTTTTTGAAATCAATCCGCTATTGAGCGAAATGGAGCCCGCTTCGGTGAATTTTACAGCGTTACCGACAAGGTTCAGCAGGATGTTGCGAAGTACATCGCCCGGTCCGCCCACTAGGCGGTCGCTGAGCGGCTCTGCTTGAAGATGAAGGGCCAAGCCCTTCTCTTCAACCCTGATTGCCATGATATCACGAATTTCGGTGAGCAACTCAGTGGGCCGGAACTTCGATTTTTTGACTTCTGCAGATCCCGTTCCGGTTTTGGCAACCTCGATCAATTGCTCGATAAGATTGAGCAGATGTTCTCCCGCTAACACGCTTGCTTCGACCATTTCCTTTTGGCTTCTTGGCATGTCAGATTGTCGAAGATGGTTTCCATATCCGATGATCGCGTTGAGCGGCGTTCGAAGTTCGTGACTGACACTTGCGAGAAAATAGCTCTTTGCCTTGCTTGCCATTTCTGCCTGCTCTTTGGCGTGCGAGATCTTCTTTATGAGTGTCGAACAATATGCCGGTATCACAAGCAAAGCCAAGGCCAGGGCAAATCCAAGCATTTGATTTTCTTGCCAATATTGTGTAGTCATAACCACGATGCTGAAGGTTATGGTAGACAATATAGATGCGACGAATAGCCATTTTATACCATAGCGAAAGCCGTTGCCTAATATCATCCACAATATGATGGGATAGAATATCGACATATATTCCGGTTCGCGAAGCATGACCGCAAAGGCCATCATGACATCTAGAATGATTGCAGCAAGCCAGCGCTGTTCTTGAGCCCAGAGCTTGTGCTTTTGCATCGCGTAGAGGGCCGCGTTGAACGAAAGATATGCAAAAAATGCTGAAAATATAACCGCATCAAATGCAAAGAAATAGCATCCAAATCCCGATGTACCGCCCATTACAAGGCGATTGCGGAGAATCTCCTGTTCTGGGGTCATCTCTGACCGTAATTTTCGCAAAAAACCTATCACAGCGTTGCCAGTTCGAACTTAGTGCCACGCTCAGAAAACAGCGCGCGCAGGGCATCCACCGACAACGGTCTTCCAAGCAGGAATCCTTGGACTTCGTCACAACCTGATGCTCGAAGGAGTGCGAATTGCGATTCATTCTCCACCCCTTCCGCGACAACTCGCATGTTGAGGGCATGTGCCAAATGAGCAATAGTTGAAATAATAGCCCGGTCGGCTGCGGAATGTTCAATTCGAGCAATGAATGTCTGGTCGATTTTCAAGCGTGTCGCTGGCAGGTCACGTAGATATTGCAACGACGAATAGCCAGTTCCGAAGTCGTCGATTGAAATTCCAATTCCACCAGCGCGCAACGTTGCGAGTTGCTCATGAACGTCCTGATTATGGTCGAGCAACAATTCTTCTGTGATCTCGATGGCGAGTTTTCCTGCGTCGATTCCATACTGCGCTACCTTGTCGAGAATATCGGTGCACATGGAGCTGTATTGGAACTGCTTAGGCGACACGTTCACTGCGATGTGGGGCAGCTCAATACCCTCGGCGTTGAAATCTGCAATTTGCTTGCAAGCGGCATCGATGACCCATTGGCCGATCCGCCCGATCAGGCCGGAGTCGTTTGCAACACGAATAAAGTCAGCAGGTACCAGTCGGCCTCGCACAGGATGATTCCACCGAACAAGAGCCTCGAGTCCGACATAATTGCCATTGGCTGTATCGACGATGGGCTGATATTCCAAGAACAGCTGGTTGTTGCTCAGGGCATCGCGCAGGTCATTTTCCACACCGGCATTGAGCTGGGCCACCTGGTTCATCCGGGGCGAAAAAAAGCAGAAGCAGTTTCTTCCAGCTGACTTTGCTTCATACATCGCAAGGTCGGCTAGCCTCAGCAGTTCGTCTGCAGATGTGCCATCTTCAGGAATGAGGGCAATGCCGATACTTGCACCGATGAGTTGTTCGACTCCACCGATGGAATAGGGTTCGCCAATCTTGGCCAATAGCCGCGTGCATGTCGTCGTGACGTCGTTGTCAGCATCGAGATTTTGAAGAATGATTGCAAACTCGTCGCCACCGATGCGTGCGGCGAAACCGTCATGGCCGATGACCTGGCTGATGCGCTCTGCAACTTGGCGGAGCAGGATATCACCCGTCTGATGCCCGCGTGTATCGTTGATTACCTTGAAGCGATCGAGATCGAGTAGCAATAATGCTGCGCCTTTGCCAGTTGCGTTGCTGTCATCGATCGCCATGCGCATGCGTTCGGACAGCAGCGTCCTGTTCGGCAGGCCGGTTAGCATGTCGTGCAAGGCGAGGTGGGTACGATGTTCTTCTGCAAACTTGCGTGCGGTGATGTCGAGCCCTGTGGTCAATACGCCGATCGTCTGGTTGTCTTTGTTGAGCAAGGGCGATTTATTGCAGTGGAAGGTAAGCTCGATGCCTTCGCTAACGAACTTCTCTTCGTAGTTTGGAATAGAAGTGCCTGTTTCCAGGATGACGTTGTTTCGCCTTGTTTCCCTATCGAGAAGGTCGGTTTGAAAAATATCACCTATCGAATGACCAACTAGATGATCGGGCTGCTTGCCAAACAGGGCGGCCTGGTAGGAATTCAGGAACAGGAATTTGCCATTCCGGTCTGTCGCATTGATCAAGATCGGCGTCGTGTCGATGATTTGTTCGAGCATCGACTTACCGCCTCGCTCTTCCTGTTCCCCGTCGTCCGTCGCCAATTGATGAGGTGAGGCAAGCGATTGCTTCAGCTCCTGTTGCTTGTAATGCTGTCCTAGCAATAGCAAGGCGCGGTCTCTAAATTCGATATGAGAGACTGGGCTTTGGAGGAAATCCGTAGCGCCTGCGTCCAGGGCGCTGATCCTGCATTCTCTGTCCTGTCGGGCAGTGATCATGATCGCAGGAATATGCGCTCCTGCATTTCGCGCCCGGATTTTGCTGATGAATTCAGCACCGTTCATTTCGGGCATGCGATAATCGACTATCAGCAAGTCTGCTGGTTCTGTTTCAAGCCATTTGAGGGCTTCCACGGCGCTGTGGAAACACTTGGCGGAAAACGCCGGACCCATCATCGCCACATATTGCGCGTAAACGCGTAGGTTGGTCGATCGATCGTCAACAATGACAATGCGCGCATGCATGAGCCGGCGATAGCCAGAGAACCTCAAGGAATGGTTAAGGAGCTGTTTGCAAATTAACTTTTGCGATCTGTCAATTGGCGGAAATCAGCCGAAAAATACGACCCGGGATTAAGGCGCCGTGTTGTGCGATGTGTGTGGTAAAAATAAATGACCAGCGTTTCAGGACGGCAGCGAATGTGACGAGGCGATCTCGACTAAAAATACGAGATTATTTTTGATGCCAACAGCTGCAAAATGCATGCTTTGAAAGTCTGAAAGGATCGTCAAGGCAGCTTGTTGAACGTAGAATATTGCATTTTCATCTATCTATGTCAGAAGGCGCTCCGATGTCTGGGGAGACAGGCTTTGCGAGCTGAGCAGAGGCGAGGGGGTGAGTACACGATTTATGTCTATTTCTCATGATCAATGGAACCGTTGGCTGGTAATGCTAGAAGATATCCTGCACGAAGCTGACATGCACGGAGCACATCTTCTCGGAATTCATGTGGATTCTGCAATCGAAGTCATACATGCCAAATTCGGTACAACGCGGCAGCCCCCTTATAGCGATTCATTCTCTATTGAAGAATAGTCGTGATCCGGATTTCTGGGCACGCATCTTTTTAGATTCCTAGCAACAGCATCATTGGTCGCTTGCAAATCGCGCGCCCCTTTTAATTGGATGCGAACAGCTCGCTGATTTGTGCAAATACTTCATCAGTTATGCGAATTTGGTTCTCGAGGGAAGCATTGGGACCAGAAAGAGGCAATTGTACGATCCCTGCCTGATCCAGCACAGCTACATAGCGACCCAGTGAAACAGGGTTGAGGGCCGTCCGTTCAGCCAATGTCATGAGGTCCATTTGTGCGCCTGCCTCAGTGGCGCTTGCAAGGCACAAAATAATGGATAACCCATGGCCGCGGATTATGTCGTGCCCCACTATCGACCCCAGAGCGTCAAGCGTTCGTTGAAAATCGTTCAAACCGTTCATTCTGCCCCCAAATATTATTCTAAATGAGTCCGTTGGCACGCATGCTTGTCCATCCATCCGATGCAATCACGATATGATCGTGCACTTCAATTTTGATTTCTCGGCATACGATGATCAATTTTTTCGTCGTTTCAACATCTTGCCTACTCGGACGCGGATCACCTGAAGGATGGTTGTGAGCAATGATCAGTCCAGTTGCACCAAGGTCCAATGCGATTTTGACAATTTCCCTGGGGTAGATCGGCGCTTCATCGATCGTTCCGATCGATACGACCTTGTCGCCAATCAGTTTGTTTGTGAGCCCTAAAAACAGCACTCTGACCTGCTCGAAAAGCAAGTGAGCCATCGTTGCCTTCAGATATTCGATAACGGCCTGACTGTTGGCTAAAACGGGATGAGACGATATTTTTGTATGCAACAAGGCCTTATGCGTTTCAACCATCACCATCAAAAGCGTGCCGATCACGCCCTTGATTTTTCTCTGCTCGGCGGCAAGCAGCACATGGAGCAATGTGCCGTAT
>JBATDO010000249.1:0-4316 GCA_049663505.1 Sphingorhabdus sp. | reverse complement strand
ATGTGTCGCGGCTGCGGTTCGCTTCGTTGGCAAGAAGCTGATCCCGCTCGACACTGGCTTTGCAACTGTACTGGTTCTGGCAGCGGTCTATTCGATCTGGACAATCTACGGAGCGGGTGTCGAGATACTATTTTGGGGCATCGTGCTGCTGATGCCCGGCGTGCCTGTATACGTGCTCATGAAAAGGACAAAAGCCAGGGGTTCCAAAGCCGCTGCATGAAGACTACATGAAAACCGATATCCTCCAGACAGCGGGAATGCCCAGATGACCACCAACTACAATGCCGACCTGGCGCTTTACATCGATGGCGCCTGGCGCAAGGGCGAGGGTCGTGACACCCATGCCGTGATCAATCCGGCGACCGGCGAAACGCTGGCAGAACTGTCGCTTGCCACCGCCGCCGATCTCGATGACGCCTTGGCCGCAACCGCAAAAGGCTTCGCGGCCTGGCGCAAGACTGATGTGAATGAACGGGCAGCCGTCCTGCACAAGGTTGCGACCCTTATCCGAGAACGCGCCGAGGACATTGCGGTGCTGTTGACGACCGAACAGGGCAAGCCGCTGTCTGAGGCCCGCACCGAGGTATTGTCTTGTGCCGCCCAGTTCGATTATTTCGCCGAGGAAGCCAAGCGTAGCTATGGACGCGTACTTGTCCGCCCAACCGGGCAGCGTGCGCTGGTGCTCAAGCAACCGATTGGCCCGGTCGCAGCATTCAGCCCCTGGAATTTTCCGGTCAACCTGATGTGCAAGAAAATGGCCGCAGCACTTGCTGCAGGCTGCTCGATCATTGCCAAACCGCCCGAAGAAACGCCTGGCTGCACCAATGCCATCATGCGCTGTGTTGTCGACGGCGGAGTACCCGGCAATGTCGCGCAGCTGGTTTACGGTGTCCCCGACATGGTCAGTCGCCACCTGATTGCATCGCCTGTCATCCGCAAGATCAGTTTTACCGGCTCGGTTCCTGTCGGCAAGCACCTGCTGAAACTTGCAGCCGACGGCGTCAAACGCACTACCATGGAGCTGGGAGGACATGCGCCTGTCCTGGTGTTCGACGATTGCGACCTTGAAAAGGCGATAACGCTTTCGGCCACAACCAAGTTCCGCAATGCTGGCCAAGTGTGCATCTCTCCCACGCGCTTTTATGTGCAGGAAGATGTATATGAGCGCTTCGTCGCCGGGTTCGCGGCCCACACCAACAATGTGCTGGTCGGAAACGGACTTGACGCAGCTACAATGATGGGGCCGCTCGCCAATGCACGGCGTCCCCAAGCGATCGGGGCGCTGGTCGAGGATGCCCGGGCGAAAGGAGCACGCGTCGTAACGGGCGGAGAGCGGGGAAATTACGGCTATTTCTTCCAACCTACAGTGCTAGCCGATGTTCCGCTGAGCGCAGATGTCATGGAGAATGAACCCTTTGGTCCGGTTGCGCTGATTCGCCCTTTCAAGACTTTCGACGAAGCCATCGAACAGGCCAATCGCCTGCCCTTTGGCCTGGCTGCCTATGCATTTACTGAAAATGCGCGCCAAGCCAATTTGGTGGCCGATGCGCTTGATACCGGGATGGTCGGGCTTAACAGCTTCGTGATTTCTATGCCGGATGCACCATTTGGTGGCGTGAAGGAATCAGGCTTTGGTAGCGAAGGTGGCCCCGAAGGGCTTGATAGTTATTACGTGACAAAGGCAGTACACCAGCATTGATTCGTCGCAGGCTGTATTTGGCAGCCGGACTGGCATCGGTTGCACTCGGTTCAGTCGGTGCATTCTTGCCCCTGTTGCCGACTGTGCCGTTCTTGATATTGGCCGCTTTTTGCTTTGCGCGCAGTAACCCGGCACTGGAATCCAAATTGTTGACGCACCCTCGTTTTGGTCCCCATTTGACCGCCTGGCGCGAAAACGGGGTTGTCAGCCGCACGGCAAAATGGTCTGCAACCATCGCTTTCACGATCAGCATAATGATCGGTTTCATGACGCTCGCATTTCCATGGGTGCTGTTGCCACCGACAGTTGCAGTTGTTTGTGCAACCTGGCTGTGGCTCAGACCCGAGGCCTAGATTACGGCTTCGCGAACAACAGCTACGCCTGCCTCGCGCTGCCTTTTCAATTCGGTCTTCAACTTTGCGGGATCTCGAGCAAAAACGAACCCGAAGCTTACCCCGCCCTCCTTGCCAATCGTGGCGTGATGCAATTTGTGCGCTTGCACCAGTCGCTTTGCATATCCGCGTTTTGGAACATATTTGAAATAGCGCTGGTGAACGAGCCCGTCATGCACAAGCGTGTATATAATGCCGTAGAGCAGGATACCGAGCCCGATCCATGTCCCGGGTTCCCAGGCTGAAACTCCCATGATCAGCGGCGAACCGACTGCAAACATCGAGATGCTCATCGCTGCGCCGACAATGCCGAACAGGTCATTTTTCTCGAGCGCCTTGTCATGCGGCTCATGATGGTCACGGTGCCACCCCCAACCCCAGCCGTGCATGATATATTTATGGCTGCTCCATGCAACCCATTCCATCCCGAAGACGGTGCCCAATACGGTGATGATGATAGCCAGACTGCTCATTGCGGTTCACTACACTTAAACGAGCCAATAATGAAGTGCATGTCGCGCGACGCAGAATGACAAATAATCAATCGGCTTTCCCGGAGCGTCAACCGATGCGAACCTGGCGCGCGTCACTTGATTTCGCCGCCGCCACGTCTATGGCAGCATCATTATGTCAAAAGCTCAAACCTTGTACGAAAAGATCTGGAACGCGCATGTCGTCGAACGGCGCGATGACGGAACCTGCCTGATATTCATCGACCGGCACCTGGTGCATGAAGTCACCAGCCCGCAGGCGTTTGAAGGGCTTCGGGTGGCTGGACGCAAGGTGCGTCGTCCTGATCTGACACTGGCAGTCCCTGACCATAATCTTCCAACGACAGCCAGGCGTGATGCCGGTGGCAATCGCATCCCGATTGCAGACCCGGAAAGCGCCCAGCAACTGGCCGCGCTCGAGAAAAATGCGCCCGAGTTCGGGATCCGCTACATTGATGCAACAGACGTCAACCAGGGAATTGTCCACGTCGTCGGACCCGAACAGGGTTTTTCGCTCCCGGGCACGACTATCGTGTGCGGCGACAGCCACACGGCCTGCCATGGGGGGCTTGGTGCACTGGCATTTGGTATTGGCACCTCTGAAGTCGAGCACGTCCTTGCCACTCAGACATTACAACTGGCGCGGTCCAAATCGATGGAAGTCTGCGTCGAAGGTGAGCTTGGCCCGGGTGTGACGGCCAAGGACGTGGTGCTCCATATCACTGGCGTACTTGGCGCGGCAGGCGGATCCGGCCATGTGATCGAATATACAGGATCGGTCATTCGTGCGTTGAGTGTCGAGGGGCGACTTACCATTTCCAACATGGCAATCGAGCATGGTGCACGCGCCGGCCTGATAGCACCTGACGATACCACCTTCGACTATCTCAAGGGTCGTCCAATGGCACCCAAGGGTGCTGAATGGGATGCAGCAGTTGCCTATTGGCGTACGCTTGCAACTGATCCGGATGCAACCTTCGACAGGCGCATCACGATCGATGCCGCAGACATAGCTCCGAGCGTGACCTGGGGCACCAGCCCTGAAGACGTGTTGCCGATCACCGGAGTGGTTCCCGACCCCATGAGTTTTGCAGACCCTTCCAAGCAAGAGGCAGCAAGGAAATCACTCGCCTATATGGGGCTCGAACCTGGCACCGCCATGACCGACGTCGCGGTCCAGAACATTTTTATTGGCAGCTGCACAAACAGCAGAATCGAGGACCTCCGGTCTGCAGCCGCTGTCTTGAGGGGCCGCCACAAGGCAGCAGGTGTCAAATGGGCGATCGTGGTGCCTGGCAGTGGCCTCGTGAAGGCACAGGCCGAAGCCGAGGGGCTAGACCGCATTTTCATCGATGCCGGGTTGGAATGGCGCGAACCAGGCTGTTCGGCGTGCCTCGGAATGAACCCAGACAAGGTTCCGGCAGGCGAACGCTGCGCGTCTACATCCAATCGCAATTTCGTTGGTCGTCAGGGCCCGGGTGCACGCACGCATCTGGTTTCTCCCGCCATGGCCGCGGCCGCTGCGGTCACCGGGCGTTTGACCGACGTACGTGAGTTGCTCGGCTAATCCATCAACGGGAAAAACATCTCTGGTATATTGACTAGCCTTGATTGCTCACACGATGTAAAATCGCAAAGGGGGAGAACGAGAGATGGCAAGACGTACCAAGAGCGCTGTTCGTCCACAAGCAGCACCTGCCGACAAGACTGGCGTGGTTGTAGGCTGGACACATC
>JBATDO010000248.1:0-13729 GCA_049663505.1 Sphingorhabdus sp. | reverse complement strand
ATCAACAATGCCGGGATCTTGCGGGACAAGAGCTTTGCAAAGATGGAGCCTGCCGATTTCGACCTGGTGTTAAAAGTCCATGTCTCCGGATCGGCCAATTGCACCAAGGCCGTTTGGGACTTGATGCGTGAACAAGCCTATGGCCGCATATTGATGACGACATCGTCCACAGGCCTGTACGGCAATTTTGGCCAGGCCAACTATGGTGCCGCCAAGCTGGGTCTGGCTGGACTGACCAAGACATTGCATCTTGAAGGCGCAAAATACAATGTCCGGGTGAACTCGATCGCACCTGTCGCTGGCACGCGCATGACCGCCGACATCTTTCCCGAGGGATTTTTCGAACAGTTTACACCTGACAATGTCGTTCCAGCAGCGCTATACTTGGTCAGCGAAGACGCACCCACCAACATGATCATTGGTGCAGGTGGCGGCGGGTTCCATGCTGCCTATGTCACGATGACTCCAGCTGTTGCTCTTCGCCAGGAAGATCGAACCGTAGAAGGCTTTGCGGCCGCCTGGGAAAAGATCATCGACCGGACCGGCGAGACTGTTCCCCAGTCAGGTGGAGAACAATCGCTTGCCGTGATGAAAGCGCTGCAAGCGCTGGGCTGACTCACTGTATTGACTTAGTAATACAGTTAGCGCATCCTCCTCCTCTTGATGCAACAGGAGGATGCAATTCATGTATAGTGAAAACGACCTGCAATCGGCAGTGGAGGCGGGTGTATTGTCCCGCGAAGCTGCAGATTCCCTGCGCCGCCATGCAGATGGCCTGCGCCAGACGCCCGTCGCTGACGAGGAGCATTTTCGCCTTGTCACGGGCTTTAATGACATTTTCGTAACCATAGCAGCCATCATAATGCTGTTCGCCGTTGGTGGGATCGGTCAGTCCATTCATGACGTGCTTGCAGGACTTCTTGTCGCGGTAACTGCCTGGGGTCTGGCAGAATTCTTCACTGCCAAGAAACGGATGGCATTACCTTCGATCGTGTTGCTGCTCGCCTTTGTCGGCGGCGTTCTTGCAACACAAGCCACTCTTGTTGAAGCGGTCATTGGAAACGACATGAGCGAGCGCTTCGGCGCAGTCATCGCGAGCATCGTCGCATTGATTACCGCAGGTGCAGCATGGGTGCACTGGCGACGGTTCAAAGTTCCGATCACCATTGCAGCAGGTGCAGCAGCGATTGCCGGTACTGTCGGCGCATTGATGATCGCTGTACTGAATCCGCCCGAAGCACAAGTCGAGGAAACCATCATGGCACTTGTCCTCATTGGCGGCGTTGCCATTTTTGCCTTTGCCATGCACTGGGACATCAGTGATCGTTCCCGGGAAACACGGCGGAGCGACGTGGCCTTCTGGCTTCATCTCCTGGCTGCTCCGATGATTGCGCACCCGTTGTTTTGGCTGTTCGGTGTCACCGATGGCAATGCGATTGGTGCAGGCGCCGCCATCGGTGTACTTTGTGTCTACATCGCGATGGGACTTGTGGCGATTGCCGTTGATCGACGGGCATTGCTCGTCTCGGCACTGGCATATGTTCTCGGCGCACTCACGTTCCTTTTTCGTGAATATGGCGTGGTCGAATTGAACGTGGCGCTGACTGCGCTCATCATTGGCTCGGCATTACTCTGCCTTTCCGCGTTTTGGAGCACGATCAGGCATTTCGTGGTCGAAAGATTACCTTCCAATCTCAAGTCGAAATTGCCCGCTACACATCTTGCAACGGCCTAACCATGTGAAACTGCATTGGGGATCGCGGCCAAGCTGCGGTCCCCATTCAAGCACTGACGAGTTTCATGAGCTTTCGTTCGACAGGAGCAAGTACCGGGCCCAGTTCGTGTCCCCGCTTTAAAATGGTCCCGCCTTCACCAACCAGCACCCACATTCCCTGCTTCAAACGCAAGTCAGGGCGCTTTTCTATCCGGTACTCCGGACGCTCGGCTGCTCGGCGAAATGCACTGAACACGGCAGCATCACGCCCGAGATCGATCGCGTAATCGCGCCACTTGCCGGCGGCTACCATGCGACCATATAGACTGAGTATCTGGCCAAGCTCGTGCCGTTCAAATCCTACCTGACGGGGCCGACTGGCAGTCGGAAACGGCGTGACTGTCGCACTCAAGCGATCTTGCTGCCCTTGCTCGACTTGCGCCTCGGCGGGGAAATGCCGGTCTGCGAATTGCGCTCTGCCATCAACTCGTTCAGTTTCTTGCGCAATGTTTCGATCTCGCACTGCATAATTTCAAGACTCTGGGTTGCAGGGTCGAAAAGTTCACGACAAGGCGTTCCATAAGGCATGAAATCCTTGGCATAAGTTTCTGCTTTAACCAGCGTTGAACGCGCCTTTTGTCCGACCATGGTGGCGCCTGCGGGAACATCGTCGGTAACAACTGCAGCCGCACCAATTCGTGCACGTTCACCAATGGTGATTGGTCCCAATATCTGGGCCCCTGAACCAATGATCACATTGTCCAATATCGTGGGATGACGCTTCCCGGCTTCACCGTTCGTCGGATTGGTACCCCCAAGCGTTACACATTGGTACATCGTCACATTATCACCAATTTCGGCCGTCTCGCCGATCACGACAAAACCATGATCGATAAAGAAGTTGCTCCCGATCTTGGCTCCGGGATGGATATCGATCCCGGTAAACAGGCGCGCAAAGTGATTTACAAAGCGGGCCAGAAAAAACATCTGGCCGCGAAATAGCCAGTGCGCAACGCGGTGCAGAGCAACCGCAAGTACGCCTGGATAAAGCAGGATTTCCCACCTCGACCGAGGCGCGGGATCACGAACCTTGATCGAATCCAGATATTCAACGAGGTTTGAAATAAACATTTTCGTTCCTGCTCTCCGGGGCCCACGCCCCGTCGTGTAACCAGCAAGTTAGGTTATTAGCCACAGCTTTTCCAGTGGCACGCTCAACGAGACGTCGAAAAAAGCTGGAAAAAATCGTAAAAACCGATTACTGGAGGCTTAATGATTTGAAAGATCGATTTATGAGCACTTATCTCCCAACACTCAAGCAGCTCCAATACCTGGTTGCGCTCGAGGAGCACGGTCATTTCGGCAAGGCAGCCGATGCATGTTTTGTAACACAATCGACGTTGTCGGCCGGCATCAGGGAGCTCGAATCACTTCTCGGCCTGATGCTTGTAGAAAGGACGCGGCGCGTGGTGCGTTTCACGCCACTGGGTAACAAGATAGTTGCCAAAGCCCACCGAATTTTGCGGGAAGCCGAAGAATTGGCCGAAATGGCGCGCTCTGCTGGAAAGCCTCTGGCTGACGATTTGCGCATGAGCGTGATACCAACCATTGCACCCTTTCTCCTTCCCAAACTACTTCCAGCACTTCGCAAGCAATATCCTGATCTGAAACTATACCTGCGCGAGGAGGCAAGTAGTGCGGCTTGCGAGGCATTGCATCACGGCATGGTCGACTGCGTCTTGCTCGCTCTACCCTTTGCCGCTGGAGATGTCGAAAAGGCACGGCTCTTTGATGACGGTCTGTATGTGGCCTTTCCAAAGGACGACCCGCGCGATCCTCCCGAAATGATAACGCCCGACCTGATCGACGAGAGCAAGCTGCTTCTCCTTGTAGACGGGCATTGCCTCAAGGACCATGCACTCGCGGCATGCAACCGCCCTGAATTGCGTGCATCTGCCACAATGCTTGGCACGTCCTTGCACACCTTGGTGCAGATGGTGGACAATGGCCTAGGGTTAACGCTGATACCTGAAATGGCTGTAAATGCAGGATTGCTCAATGGCACAAGCGTGCAGGCGCGACCGCTCCTTGCCGAACACGCCACCCGCGAAATTGCATTGATTTGGCGCACCAACAGCCCGCGGCGAGAAGAATTCGAAATGTTGGCAACCGCCCTTCGCGCGCTGCATGCGGCTTAATCCATTGCCCTTGGCCGGACAGGCACTTGGACGTGCGACGATGCAAGCGCTGGCATATGACCAGCCCGACAGATCCAGCAAAGTCGATACGGCATACCTGTTCTCATGAAATGCGCCTGCGTGTCAGTACGGGTTGGTTATGATGAAGCCTTGATCCCTGCGACCCAACGTGCCGCCCGAACATCGTCACTGCACTTGGCATCGACCCACCTGGCCGAACCATCCACCCGGAATTCCTTTTTCCAGAATGGCGCATCAGCTTTCAATCGATCGATCAGATATGCGCACGCATCGAGCGCCTCAGCCCTGTGGCTTGCTGCGGTCCCAATGACAACTATAGGCTCGCCCACCACGATGTGACCGATCCGGTGCAAGAGGACACAACCGAGCAACGACCACCGTGCCCAGGCATCATGTGCCAGTTGGTCCAGGCACGCTTCGGTCACCTGTGGAAAATGTTCCAGTTCGATCGCCGTTACGCCACCGTCATCGCGCGCAATGCCTGTAAAACTGGCGACCGCGCCACCGCCCAAGGTAGAAAGAGAGCCAAGCGCAGCTGCGCTGTCAAACGGCACTCGGCAAAGCTCGACCCTCAGCATCCGCCAGTGACCGGAGGAAATATGGCCAACTCCAAAGCACCCAGCAGAGGTGCGTCAGCTGTTACCAGCTTCTGGTCAAGTGCATATCGAAGCCTTGCAGGATCGCAAAACGCCTCGGCATATTGCACGCCCTGCCCGCTCAACCAGGTCACTGCATCAGCAACCGTCACCAAGTCTGCGGGAAGCTCGCGTTCTTCATTGTCCAGCCCGACTGTTTCACGGACGCGCGCAAAATAGATGAGACGCACCAGAATTAATCCATGTGCCGCAAGCCGACGCGTAGATAGTCCCAGCCAGTCAGCATCGTAAGTGCAGCTGCCACCCATAAAAGCGCCAGTGCCGCGGCCTTCAGCAAGTCCCAACCGGGCAATGCACCCGCCAATATGACGCCACCCAATGCGACCAGCTGGAATGTCGTCTTCCATTTCGCCAGCTGTGACACCGGCACGGAAATTTGCAGGCCGGCCAGGAACTCACGCAAACCCGATACGATCATTTCACGCAGCAAGATAATGAGGGCTGCAATCACGTGCCAGCCGTCGACATCCCTGGTGAACACGAGCATCAGGATAACCGCTGCCACCATGATTTTATCGGCGATCGGATCGAGGAATATGCCAAGCTTGGATACCGTCCCTTGCGCGCGCGCCAAGTAACCATCGAAATAGTCAGTAATACCCATCAAGCAATAGAGTATGAACGCAAGCGCGTAATCAATCGGCAACGGCTGCACGCCCATTTGCTTTGCGCCCGGCCACAGGAGGAACACGAGGATCGGTACCGCCAATATGCGGGACAATGTCAGGATGTTTGGAAGGCTCAGCATATCCTGCTGATAGCGTCATCATTCAGCAAAATCACGCGGCTATTTCGAACTGGGACAAAAGCGCTTTGTCATCAGGGCCCTCACCGCTAAGGCACAGACAACATCATTTGGGGTAAGTTGAAAACAACAATGGCTACATCATTGTCTCTGCTGAGAAAACGCAACTTCCTGCCGCTTTTCGTTACCCAGTTCCTTAACGCATTTAACGACAATTTTTTCAAAATGGCGATGGTGATCCTGGTCACCTATGAAATCTATTCCGATCCCACGCAGGAAGCCAATTTCAACGCCATTGCCGGCGCCCTTTTCATTCTTCCCTTTTTCCTGTTTTCTGCCCTTGCGGGACAATTGGCAGACACCATAGAAAAAACCAGGGTTATCCGGGTTGTGAAATCTGCCGAGATATTTATCATGTTGTTTGGTGCAATCGGTATCTACTTGCATATCATTCCCTTGATGCTGGCGGCGCTGTTTGCCATGGGCGTCCATTCAACCTTCTTTGGTCCAATAAAATATGCCATTCTGCCGCAGCATCTTGAACAGGATGAGGTCCTGGGTGGAACTGGGCTTGTAGAAGCAGGAACATATCTGGCCATTTTGGGCGGCACGATCGCCGGCGGAATCATTCCCGGCAAGATCGCTGCGATTTGCATCATCATTGTTGCGGTAATTGGGCGCCTCACGGCACAATCTGTTCCACCAGCACCACCAGAGGATGATGCACCCACAGCGGGCCTGGACTGGAATATTTTTCGGAACAGCTGGCGGTTGGTTCGCGACACGATGCATATCCCTCGGCTTTTCATGGCCATCATGGCTATCAGCTTCTTCTGGGGTATCGGGGCGGTGCTGGGCTCGATCTTTCCGCCGATGGTCAAGAATTCGATCGGTGGTGACAACACAGTTGCAACCTTGTTCACGGCATTTTTCTCAATCGGCATCGCCATTGGATCGGTCGCGATCAATCGGCTGCTGAAGGGTTCGGTATCCGCAAAATATGCTCCGATATCAGTGATTGTGATGGGTCTGTTCGTCCTCGACCTATGGTGGACAGTCAGCCATTGGGGACCGGTAGGGCCCGAACTGATGAATTGGATTGCTTTTTTGAAGCTGGGCTATGGTGAGCGAGTAATAATTGATCTGTTGGGCATTGCCATAGCAGGGGGGATGTTTGTCGTGCCTCTTTATGCATTCCTCACCACTACCGTTGCCAAGTCCCAGACTGCCCGTACCATCGCTGCCAACAATATAGTCAATTCAGGCGCCATGGTGATCGGCGCAATTGTTTACAGCCTGCTTGTCAGCGCTGGCGTCAGCATCGCCGACACGTTGTTCATGATCGCGGCCGGATGCCTCGTCTCTGCATGGATTGCCTGGAAGCTGCACAAGACCTGCGATTAGTTTCAGGCAATAAAGCTCGTAATTGCGACGAAAAAGGCACTGAAGCTCAATACGAAGAGGTGCGTGTCCTCCTTGCGCCACCAATTGGTGGCCTTGGGTGCACGAGGTGCAGAATCAAGTACGGGCGGCGGCATCATCATGCGAAAAGGATGACGGGCGGCTTCGTTGCGACAAACGAGTTTTCTTTTGAGCATAGCCAAGTGTTAACGATTTGTTAGGCATATTGGCCAGAGGCAATAATGGTTAACATTGGAGATCAGCCATAGTGTCCCGAACTGTGACAGGCATGCTTTTCTTGTTAACCAATTAAATCCCAGCAGGGTCTAAGGTGTTTGCCAAAGCGACAACGCAATGAGCAAAGTGGCAGGAGCCGGAAGATGGAACGCGCAGCACAAATTACCCAAATCGGAGATCCCAGTGTAATTGGTTGGATCGATGTCGCATTGCCGGCTCCCGGACCAGGTGAGGTCAGGATGCGCAACAACGCGGTGGGATTGAACTTCATTGATGTTTATCACCGCTCGGGCCTGTACCCTGTTCCCTTGCCCTCCGGGCTAGGCGTTGAGGCGGCGGGTACCATCGAGGCTGTTGGCGAGAGAGTTGTCGATTTGCAGGTCGGTGACCGGGTAGGCTGCTTCGGGCCAGCCCTGGGTGCTTATTCGACGGCACGAAATGTGCCTGCGGCATCGCTATTTCTCATTCCTGACGATATCAGCGACGAAATCGCGGCAGCCGGGCTCTTGAAAGGCTGCACGACGGAATTTTTGGTTGAACGCTGCGCCAAGGTCCAACCCAAATGGGATGTGCTGGTCCATGCAGCGGCAGGCGGTGTTGGATTGATGCTGGTCCAATGGCTGACGCATATCGGCGCACGCGTCATAGGAACGGTAAGCACTGAAGAAAAGGCAGAGCTTGCGCGCGCGGCGGGTGCTGATCATGTCATTCTCTACGGCAAGGAAGACGTTGCCATGCAGGTGCGCGAATTGACTGGTGGCAAGGGCACTGAAGCGACTTTCGATGGTGTGGGCAAGGCCACTTGGCAAATCTCCCTCGACAGCACGGCGCGGCGCGGAATGATCGTCAACTTTGGCAATGCGAGCGGTCCTGTGAATGGCATCAGTCTTGGCGTGTTTGCGCAAAAGGGATCATTGTTCTGCACACGCCCGACCTTGTTCGATTATTATGTTTCTCCAGCAGAGCGGAGTGCCGGTGCTGAATATGTGTTCGACATGTTTAGGCAAGGCATAATCAAGGTGAATATCGGTCAGCGCTATGTGCTTGAAGACGCAGCGCTGGCTCACAGCGACATTGAAAGCCGGAAAACCACTGGGTCCTCCTTGCTACTGCCACAGATCAGATGAAATCGGGTTTGCGACGATCAACAAATGCGGCGCATCCCTCCAGAAAATCTGGCTTGGTCAATGCGTCTGCAAATCGCTTTTTACTGCTCGCATCCTCTTCCACTTGACCGTCAAGAATATTGCGCACCAAAATCTTCATTTCGTGGATGCTGTGTGAGGAATTTGATGCGATCTGCAATGCCAGCATTTCGACATCTCCGTTGATTTCCTCGATCAGATTGATCCGCAACGCTTCCACCGCACTATAAAGTTCACCGGAAAAAAGCATTTTCTTGGCCTGTCCTGGACCCACCAGGTCGATCAGCAGTTTTATATCGTGTAACGGATAAACAAGTCCCAGCTTCGCAGGTGTGATCCCGATCCGGGCTCGCGCAGTTGCGACCCGGATGTCACACGCAAGCGCGATACCGCAACCGCCCCCGACGCAGTCGCCATCAATGAATGCTATGGTCGGCTTGCCAGCCCGGGCAAGTTCGTGCTGGGTCTTGTATATCGCTGCCTGGTTCGCCTCACGCCAAGCCGGGTTTGCTTTATGGGCCAGGAGTTCGGCGATGTCTGCGCCTGCACAAAACATGCCGTTCGTCGATGACCGGATGACGATAACCCGGATGGCGCGGTCTGCCATCGCATGGGTCAAAAGCACGGGGAAGCGATCCCACATTTCCTGGTTGAAGGCATTGCGCTTTTCAGGTCGGTTGATGATTATTGTGCCTACAGGGCCACTGCGTTCGAGACGAAGCGTCACGGCCTGACCCCCTTGCCGACCAGGAGCCGATAGCCTTGGCGCTTTGGGGAAAGATATTCTATCGCCCATAAGCAGTCGGGCCTCCTCAGACCTTTGATACAGAGCCCCTCGCACATCATCCACATTCACCCTGAACACCGACTTTAGAATTCTGGTCAATAACGCATTTGCGATGTTTAACCAGCCCTGGCATCCTGGAGTCCGGGCTCATTGGTCACAACCAAGAGATGACCGTTGAATGTAGATGACAGACCTGAATGTCTCGGCGCACCTTTCATTGCGAGCGTCAATGGATCTCCAGTTCATGATTTTTTCAAGCAAATTCTCGACCAGGCGGTAATTTATTGCCGACCGCTTTGTCGCGATGCGATCGAACCCTGGGGTTGGCATTTGGAGGAATGCAAGTCGCGGCCATGGCGCTTGTCACCCGTTAGTACGTTCGCATTTGGCACGGCATCAAACAACAGGATAGCTCTCAAATGTTTGATACAAAATATTCCTGCCCCAGGATCATGTCGCCTCAATGTTCAACAGAGGCGATGGTCAGGTAAATATCGCAAACTGGAATTGAACATTTGTTACCTGATCTCAACGGCATCGATCCAGTGGCTCGGAAGCTTCGGAGGCGCCGCACGTGCTTCTTGTTCTATTCTCGGCATCTTTCAGGGAAACGCAGATTTCGATCGACAGTTATAAAAGCACATCGGCCTCGGCAAAGAGGATCCAGAAGGACCTTTGACCATTTTTTCCTTTTCAGGTCAAAAATCATGCCCTGCTTGCCGCGATCCAGATGTCAAAACCAGACTGGCTGGCGTGCATCAAAGGGGCGCTGTTCGCAGGCATGATCGGTCGCTGGTGCACCACGTTGGTGACCACAGCCCCCTTTTATGAACATCATCTTGGTGGGAAGTGGAAGGGGCGGGAAAACGGACCATTCGCTTGATCCTTGATACCAGTGACTTTCCCGCGGGTCAGACGACACCCTCGGAGCGGAGCCTGGCGACCGTTACCGCGCCATATCCCAGCTCAGCCAAGATGGCATCGCTATCCTGGCCCAATAATGGCCCGGCCTTGCTCGGAAGCCTGTGCCCGTTCATCTTGATAGGACTGGCCAGCACGTGCATTTCCTCCCTGTCTGGGTGCGACACGGTATCGCGCATGCCAATAGTATCGAGCCACGGACTGTCGAGCGCTTGCGCCAAGTCGTTCACGCGCGCCACTGGCACGAACCCTTCCAGCAAGTTCTGCCAATGCTCAACGGGCGCAAGTGCAAAAATGTCGCCAAGAACTGCAGAGAGAATGTTGCGGTTATCAAGGCGATCAGCAGGGGTCTTGAACCGGGGATCATGCACAAGGTCGGGATAACCGATCCGGTCGACCAGGATTTCCCAGAATTTGGGTAGTTGCGCCATCACGAACATCCATCCATCAGCGGCCCGAAACATCTGGCTGGGCGTTGCGGATGGATGGGCACCATGTGGTGCGCGCGGCGTAACGTCTCCTTCATTCATGTACCAAATTGCCGGGTAGGTGAGTTGGTGGACTGCTGCAGAGAGAAGGTCCACATCGACATCACAACCGATGCCGGTCCGTTGTGCATCCAGCAGCGCCGCAAGAAGGCCAACCACCATCTGCGTTCCCGTCATGAAGTCGACCATCGACAACCCAAAGCGTACTGGAGGTCCATCCGGTTCACCCGTCAGCGCGCAAAAGCCTGCCTCTGCCTGCATGAGATAATCATAGCCTGGCCAGTTGGCCCGAGCATTGTCACGCCCATATGCAGAGGCATGCGCACAGACAATTGCCGGATTGACGCCTCTTAGCGCATCAAAAGTCAATCCGATCCGTGCCGGCACATCTCCTCGCAGGTTGTTCGCGACAACATGACTGCATTTGACCAATCGGTGCAGGACTTCCTGGCCGGCATCACATGCAAGGTCGAGAGTTAATGAACGCTTGTTGAGATTGAAGCTTTGAAAGTAGAGGCTGTCGCCTTCACGTAACCAATGGGGCCCAACCTGCCGTGCCGTGTCTCCCTTCTGTGGTGCTTCGATCTTGATCACATCTGCCCCCAATTGGGCCAGGAACATAGTTCCATATGGACCAGCTCCATATTGCTCGGCGCTGATGATTCGAAAGCCCTGCAATGGAAGCCGCTGGTTCAAGCCGGCTTCCTCTTTACCCGTTGCCTTGAACTAATAATCCGGTGCATTTCATTGATTTCCTCGGCAAGACACACGAAAATAGCGACACGCTAAAGCCGTTCGATATCCTTTTCCTTCGAACAACTGTTGCTTCAAAATTTCCTCATGGGTGTCCGACAATTGGCGGTAATGTGAACAACTTTTTCGGAGTGGGTAAGCCTTCGCCCGGACCTGTACTAGTAGAAATCGCCAATTACGGATATCTGGTATTCACCGTCCCTTGTTCTCCCATTTTCGCCGCGGATCTTTTTTGGTGAAACCAGCTCCACTTTTCCAGCTTTCCATGCCCGCAACATGTTCGGTATCGGCGAAACGCCTCGCCTTTAAGCACAAGCGTGCAACTTAATATCTTTGACGAAATCGCGCTTTTGGTGAAAAAATAGAATTCTGGACAGGCGGAGAGGATATCATGAAAATTTCTGGAACGACTGCATTGGTTACAGGTGGAACTGATGGAATAGGTCTTGAAATTGCCCGCCTGCTAAAAGCCAAGGGAAGTCACGTGATCACTTGCGCTCGGCGTGAGACGTTATTGAGTGGCGCGCGCGAAGAAGGAATGGAGGCCGTTCAGGCAGACCTTTCCAGTGCGGATGGCTGTAGCCAGTTCTTAAAGGCGCTCGGCGATCGCCAAATTGATATCCTGGTCAACAATGCAGGAATGAGCGGGAATTTTGGACCAGGAGAACCTCTTGATCTGGAACTTACTGACCGCGCAATTTTTCTCAATCTCAACGCACCACTGCATCTAATTGGCCATTTGCTGCCCCGGATGCTGACACGGCCAGAGGCTTCAATTGTCAATGTGACTTCCGGATTGGCCATTGCTCCGCGAGCGGGAGGCCCTGTATATTGTGCGAGCAAAGCAGGCTTGAGGAGCTTCACACAATCGCTGCGTCACAATCTTCGCAACTCCCATGTTCATGTGATCGAAGCTTTACCTCCGGTGGTCGATACAGCGATGACGGCCGCGCGTCAGACTAGAAAAATGACAGCCGCTCAATGTGCAGCCCAGATTGTCGATGCTATCGAAACCAACCGGAAAGAAGCAAATGTCGGCATGGTGAAATTACTTCAAATGGTCCACTCGATCTCACCGGCTTTGGCCCGTCGAGTGATGATCAAATTTTGAATTTCAGCATTCGACCACGTTCACAGCAAGCCCCCCTAGACTTGTTTCCTTGTATTTGGATCGCATGTCCTCACCGGTCTGGCGCATTGTCTCGATAACGGCATCCAGGCTCACGACATGACCACCGTCTCCCTGCAGCGCGAGGTAGGCGGCATTGATCGCCTTGATGGCACCCATAGTGTTGCGTTCAATGCACGGTATCTGAACAAGCCCCCCTATCGGGTCACAGGTCAGACCGAGATTATGTTCCATCCCGATTTCGGCAGCATTTTCGACTTGCTCATTGGTTCCGCCAAGCGCCGCTGCGAGACCTGCGGCAGCCATTGAACAGGCCACACCGACTTCGCCCTGGCAACCCATTTCTGCAGCCGAAATGGATGCATTTGCCTTGTAGAGAAATCCGACTGCAGCGGCTGTGGTCAACAAAAGCCGACTTCCTGCCGTCGTCGGATTGGCAGTGAACACCTCATAATATTTTAGCACTGCAGGGATCACGCCTGCCGCCCCGTTGGTGGGTGCCGTGACGACGCGTCCGCCGGCGGCATTCTCCTCGTTAACTGCCAGGGCCCAGAGGCTCACCCATTCAAAAACCGTGGAAGGGTCGTTGCGCGGTCCCCTCGCCACCAGCCTTTCATGCAGGCTCTTTGCCCGCCGCTTGACCTTTAGTCCCCCTGGCAACGTTCCGTCGTTTGAGCTTCCCCAGGCGATGCAATCGAACATCGCCGTGCGCACTGCATCGATAAATGCATAGGTTTCGGCTTCGCTGCGCCACGCAGCTTCATTCGCCTCGACAATCGCGCCCAGATCGAGGCCGGTTTGCCTACCGATATCCAGCAATTGCTCGCCCGAACCAAAAGGATATTTGAGTTCGAAATTCTCGCGATGCCCTGGGACACCCAAACGCGAAATTGCACCACCACCGATCGAGAAATAGGTTTCCTCATACTGGAATCCGTCGCGATAGGTGGCTGTAAAGCGCATGGCATTAGCATGCCCGGGCAGGAATTGTCCTTTCAAAAACAACAGGTGCTGGGTCTCCATAAAGGCGATTTCGACCTTGCCGGCCAACAGCAGCCTGTCTCCAGCCCGGATATCGGCGATAAAGGCCGAAATTGAATCGGGACAAATTGCCTCAGGAGTATGCCCGGAAAGTCCGAGCAATATTGCCGTGTCGGTTGCATGTCCGTGCCCCGTGAGCGCCAATGAACCGAATAGTTCACACACCACCTGGCCGACATCGTTACGGATCAACGCCCGTTCGGCGAAATCCCGCGCTGCACGCATTGGCCCCACGGTATGCGAACTCGATGGTCCGATACCTATCGTAAACAAGTCTGCGATGCTAAATGCCTGCACGAGAAACCTTCACGCCTGGGAACCTGCATGTAACTTGAGTAGTGTCCATTGCAACCATGTTTAAAACCGGGGGCCTGCCCTTTTTGGATTTCGATGCAGCTCTACCAAGACCTGCAATCAACCTCAGACGCGAGCCTTGTTGAGGATCTACCCGATCCCTGGTGAACAAACATCAATAGCCTTGTCACCGGCATCG
>JBATDO010000247.1:0-2417 GCA_049663505.1 Sphingorhabdus sp. | reverse complement strand
GAGTATCTGCTGAACAGTACAGAGATCCCGACGATCTCTGGCTACGACAAGCGTCACCTGCATAGGCTCGCCAGGATATCGTGGCTGGCGCCTGACATCATCACAGCGATACTGGATGGATGGCAGCCGGTTCAACTCACCGCGCGGCACCTGTTGCGCTTCGCGGATATCCCGCTCGAATGGCAGCACCAGCGACAATTTCTCGGGTTCAGCTAGCGCCGCCCAAAACCAAAGTGGTGCCACGAAATAGAGCCCCGGAGATATCCGGGGCTTTTTTGCGAGAACCGGCCTCTACAAACCGTCTCTGGCGCCGCGTCGCGAAAACCAACTGTCGCAAGTGACCGAAATTGCGGGAGAATTATCGCCCGAAGGCAATTATCTAGAATCGTTCAAGATAATGAGGACTTCGTGGTGCCCGTCAAAGGAACTGAGATGGCGACCTCATTTGTTGCAAGTCCATGGTTTAAAGTATTTGAGTAATTTATGGTGGCGTACGGATGTTGTTCAAAGCAACTTAATCTTAATTGAGTTGATTGGACATGGGGCAACATCCTGCATTTTCTATCCCGGCTTTAGGTTTGTCCTGCAACCAATTTGGTGCCACGTTTTTAGGCCCTAGAGATAACGAGCGAGAAACAGCTCAAATCGTCACAAGGACGGCGTCTCTGGGCTCTTTAACGTTGAAATATTTCTGGGTAACTCACGGACTTTGCGCGACAAAATTAGCACCTTCAGGTGACGCTAAGTAGTTGATATAAAAGAGAAAAATACCTGGTGCTGCTGGGGAGGATTGAACTCCCGACCTCGTCATTACCAAAGCAAGGGAAGCACGGCTGGACGTCGAGGTTATCCAAGGGTTTTGGGCCAATGCGGTTGCGCGTTTGCCAATAACTCACGCCAGACCCAAACTGTGAGGAGTTGCTGTTTTGGCGTTTTCCTACTGAAAGTTCTTTGGTTCAATAAGATTGGAAAAAGTGACCTACGCAGGACCTACGATTTGAACCGCCCCGGGATTGTCGGAGGCCCTCACTCCTGAGTAGAAGGGCCTACTATGAACAAGACAACGAACAAATTTTCCCCTGAGGTGCGTACCCGTGCGGTGCGTATGGTTTTGGACCACGAGAGCGATTACCCGTCGCGGTGGGCGACGGTGGTATCGGTTGCCGAGAAGATTGGCTGTGTGCCACAGACATTGCACGAGTGGGTGAAGAAGGCTGAGGTCGACAGCGGCAAGCGGGCTGGCGTTCCGAGCGACACGGCCGACAAGATCAAGGCACTGGAGCGCGAAGTGCGAGAGCTGCGTCAGGCCAATGAGATATTGCGCAAGGCAAGCGCGTATTTTGCGCAGGCGGAGCTCGACCGCCCGTTCAAGCGATGATCACGTTTATCGACGATAACCGTGGGATCTATGGGGTCGAGCCGATCTGCAAGGTCTTGCCGATCGCCCCTTCAACATATCACAAGCATGTCGCGCAGCAACGGGACCCAGGGCGCTTGTCGGCACGAGCGCGGCGCGACAAGGATCTCAAGCCTGAAGTCGCCCGTGTGTTTGCCGAGAACTTTGCAGTTTATGGTGTCCGCAAGGTGTGGCGGCAGATGACGCGGGAGGGCTTTTCTGTTGCCCGTTGCACCGTCGAACGCCTGATGCGGGATATGGGCTTGGCAGGTGTGATCCGTGGCAAGCCTGTGCGCACAACACACAGCGACAAGGCGGCACCTTGTCCGCTCGACCATGTCAACCGACAGTTTCATGCGCCGGCACCCAACATGCTCTGGGTGTCGGATTTTACCTATGTCTCGACATGGGCGGGTTTTGTATATGTGGCGTTCGTGATCGATGTGTACGCCCGCTATATCGTGGGCTGGCGCGTCAGCCGGACAGCGCATGCCAGCTTCGTTCTCGACGCACTGGAGCAGGCTATCCATGACCGCAGGCCAACTCATCGTGGCGGCCTGGTCCATCACAGTGACCGTGGCAGCCAATATGTCTCGATCAAATACACCGAACGTTTGGCTGAAGCTGGCATTGAGCCATCTGTAGGCAGTGTCGGTGACAGCTATGACAATGCAATGGCCGAGACCATTAATGGTCTCTACAAAGCTGAGGTAATCCACAGATGCGGCCCTTGGCGTTCATTCGAAGCTGTCGAGTTTGCGACGCTCGAATGGGTAGACTGGTTCAACCACCGCAGGCTGCTGGAACCCATCGGAAATATCCCACCCGCTGAAGCCGAAGAAAAATACTATGCCATGCTGGACGAAATCCCCATGGCCGCATAACTTAAATCGATTGGCCTCCGGCAATCCCGGGGCGGTTCATCTCGCCGCCGACACATGGTCAGACTGATAGCCTCTATCACAATGTCAAGTAACTGCAGCTTCACATAACATACGCTCCGTCAGCGGCGCTGGTGCAC
>JBATDO010000246.1:0-9104 GCA_049663505.1 Sphingorhabdus sp. | reverse complement strand
GTTTGGGTTCGGATACGTTTTGATTTTGGGAAGGCGGAGGCTGCAGCAGAGGTTTTGCCTTAGCTAAACTCGCTCACAGCTCTCCTTCCCACCCGCCGGATCGAGCGATAAGCGAAAAAGAAAGCTGCGTTTTACAGCCAATTGGCATGCCGACAGATCCTATCCCGCTTTAATTCCTTGCGGTATTACGGGCTTCAACTCGTCCTTTTCGAAGCGATCCATGCATCAACCTGCTCTTCCAGCACGTCGAGCGGAACAGGACCAGACTTCAGGACCGTGTCATGAAAGCCGCGCACATCAAACCGCGACCCCAGTGCCGTTTGTGCCTTGTCGCGCAATTCGCTGATCTTGAGCCGTCCGACCATGTAGGCCGTCGCCTGGCCTGGATAGATGATGTAGCGCTCAATCGCTTTTACAATTCCACCCGGCGCGTCAGCCGAATTGTCCTCGACATATTTGATCGCCTGTTCGCGCGTCCAGCGCTTGTGGTGCAGACCAGAATCGACAACCAGCCGGATCGCCCGGTGAAGCTCAAGCTGCAACCGGCCGAAATCGCGCGATGGCTCCTTGTACAGGCCCATGTCCTTGGCCAGTTTCTCCGAATAAAGGCCCCACCCTTCCGAATAAGCGGTCACGCCTCCGAACTTGCGAAATGCCGGAACGTCTTTGAGCTCGGTCTGGATGGCGAGTTGCAAGTGATGGCCGGGCACACCTTCATGGTAAAATAATGCCTCGACCTCGGTCAACGGCATGTCTGACATCCGGTAGAGATTGGCGTAATAGGTCCCGGGGCGCGAGCCATCGGGCGCTGGGCGCTGGTAGAAAGCCTTGCCAGCCGACTTCTCGCGAAATTCCTCCACACGCTTCACGACCAGCGGTGCCTTGGGGAGAACGCCGAACCATTTGGGGAGCAAGGGCGTGATCGCGTCCTGCGCCTTTTTCGTTTCAGACAGATAGAGTGCGCGACCTTCTTCGGTTTCGGCCGCGTAAAACTTCTTGTCTTCGCGCATATATTTGAAAAAGGCCTGGAGATCGCCCTTGAAGCCCATCTGCTTTGCGACCGTACGCATTTCTCCGTGAATGCGCGCGACCTGGGCCAGGCCCAGTTCGTGAATCTGGTCAGGCGTCATGCTGGTGGTCGTGTAATTGGCCAGCCGCTCGGCATAATAGGCCGCGCCGTCTTTGAAGCGCCAGACGCCGTCGTCGGTTCCCGCGACTTTCTCTTGGCGTGTCATTTCAGTGATGAGTGCCTCATAAGCGGGTTTGACCGATTGGGTCAGGGCCTGTGCAGCGTCGGCAATGAGCAAGTCCTTTTCGACCTGGCTTAGATTAAGCTTGGCGAGCTTTTCCTTGAAATCGGCAAATAGCGGCGTGTCGGGACCCTCGCCAAAGGGCTGGCCGCTTATGACGTTGCGGGCGTCGTTGATCACATAGGGATAGACCCATTTGGGCGGCATGATCCCTTGCGCCGCGCGCGCCTTTGCAGACTGGATCGCTTGCACCATGCCCGGGCCCACACCGTACAGACGGTTTATATAGGCCCTTGCATCCGCCTTGCTGTCGATGCGGTGAATGTTGATGAGGAACGCCGGTATCTGGCTCTGCGCACCGTTCATCTGGTCAAAGACATAGCCATAATCGTTGAAGCGGAACGCGGCTTCAGTGCGTTCTGCGCGCTTTTCAAAAAGGCGGAATGACAGTTGGTTTTCCGGGTTGAGACGGGTCATGTCGAAACGCGCGCGGAGCTCCTTTAAGGCTGACCGCTCGGCATCGTTTGCGCGCGCTGCACCTTCGTCGGAGAAATCGTCCCACCGGCCATAATCGGCGTCCTTGATCCCGCGATATGATTTGCTGAGGGGTGACAATGCAAGCTGTTCAGCGTCATATTCCTCGAAGAACGCCATGATGGCGGCGTTCTGGTCGGTCTCGGCAGTTGCCACGGTACTTTGGGTTTGAGAAAGGGCTGGAACACTGACGCTGGCAAGAGCGATAGCGATGGCGGAAAAGGCGGCGGTAGTCATGCGCATATCGGTCACTCCGGATCATTCATTCTGGTTTCACATTAGCAGCCATGCAACCAAGGTGAAGGCGCGATAACATGCCTTGTCGAAAACACACCGGTCTTTATCGAAAGCAGACCACCAGGTCAGGAGCGATCAGCCGCTGTTGCGAAGCGCCGTCGCGATCGCGTTGATCGTTAGCTGGATGCCTTCGCCGATACGCTCGTCTTTCTCGCCTGCGCGGTAGCGCTTCATCAATTCGATCTGGAGCAGGTTAAGCGGCTCGATATAGGGCAGTCGCAAAAGGATCGAGTTGTTGAGCGCCGGGTGCGCCTCCAGCAGACAGGCTTGTCCCGACGCATCGAGCAAGCTGTCGCGCGCCTGGGACCAGCCGTCCCTTATTCGGGCAAACATCGCCTGGCCCATCTCCTGGTCTTCGACAAGACCTGCATAATGTCTTGCAATTCCCATGTCCGACTTTGCCAGTACCATTTCCATGTTTGCCAGGATCGTCTGGAAATAGGACCACTTGGCGCCCATTGCCTGCAACAGTTTCTTGTCGGAAAATTCATGCAGCGCCTGGCCTGTGCCGTACCATCCGGGCAACATTACCCGGGCCTGGGCCCAGCTGAACACCCAAGGGATAGCCCTGAGGTCCTCGATCCGGTCCGAAGCCGTCCTGCTGGCCGGGCGCGAACCAATCTTGAGCGTCGCGATCTCGTTGATGGGTGTCATCTGCCGAAAGAAAGTGCGAAATCCTTCTGTGCCGTACACAAGCTCACGGTAATGCCTGAAGGCATTTTTCGACAGCTCGGCCATCGCCGCCTTGAAACGCACTAGGTCTGCTTGTGCTATCGGATCCGACGACAAGGTCGCGAGCATCGTTGCCGAGGCCATGGTCTCCAGGCTGGTGACCGCATTGTCGACGGTACCATATTTGGCAGCGATTACTTCGCCCTGCTCAGTGATCCGAATGCGCCCCTGGACAGTCCCCTTGGGCTGTGCCTTGATGGCGCCAAAGGCGGAGCCTCCGCCACGCCCTACAGCTCCCCCACGGCCGTGGAACAGCTGCATCGCGACCCCCGCCTCTGCAAACACGGGAGCAAGTGCACTCGATGCTTCATATAATTCCCAGGTCGAGGTTAGATATCCCCCATCCTTGTTCGAATCCGAATAACCGATCATCACTTCCTGGTGCCCGCGCTCAAGCGCGAGCGCCTGCATCTGGGGCAGGGCAAAAAAAGCTTTCATTGTTGCAGGAGCAGCCTGCAAATCGGCAATGGTCTCAAACAGCGGGACCGACATGATCGATGCGCTGGGCGCGCCGTCTTCAGTGACACGGTAGAGGCCTGCCTGTTTCAACAACACATAGACTTCGAGCATGTCCGACACGCTCTCGGTCTTGCTGATATTATATGTGGTGATGGCAGCCGTGCCAAAATCAGCCTGGGCCCTAGCCGCTGCCCGGATGATTGCGAGCTCCTTGGTCGTCTCCTGGCTGTAGACATTCCAGTCGCTGGCAAGTGGCCTGTTATGCGACAGCTCTGTCACGAGCAGTTCAACGCGTGCGGGCTCATCTAGCGACGCATAGTCACTTGCAACGCCTGCAGTTTTCAAAATCTCGGCAATCACGCGTTCGTGCACGTCGCTATTCTGCCGAAGGTCGAGGGTTGCGAGGTGAAACCCGAAGATCTCGACTGCCCGGATCAGTCGGCCAAGCGCTCCACCGCTTGAAAGCGCCCCGCCACCATCAGCTGCGAGCGCAGATGCAATTGTTGCCAGGTCCGCGCGAAGTTCGTCGGGCCCTTGATAGGGTTCCCCGGCGAGTACAGCCGGGCGCGGGGGTTGGTCGCCGACGAGTGCAACATGGGTTGCGGCCAATCGCGCATATATACCCGACAGAGCGCGGCGGTAAGGTTCGTCTGCACGGCTTGGCGCCATGTCACCGCTTTTTTTCGCCAACTTGATGACCGCTTCGGGTGTTTTGCTCATCAGCGATGAAATCGAAATCTCGGCTCCAAGCTTGTGAATTGATTCCAGATAGTGCCGGATCGCTGTGCCGCCGTCTCGCGCAATCGCATAACGCAAGGTTTCGGCATCGACGAATGGATTGCCATCACGGTCGCCACCGATCCATGTGCCCAGCCGGACAAAGGATGGGGGGCGAGAACCCAATGCCTTCTCCCAACGCGCATAGAGCTTGGGCAGGGCCGTAAGAAACACCTCCTGCATATAGGCACGGGCATTTTCGATCTCGTCAGCCACGAATAGCTTTTCCCGCCTGAGCGGACGGGTCTGCCACAGAAGCGCGATCTGACGGTAGATAGCGGCATCGATATCATCACCATCAGGAGTTGACGTCTGCCCAGCGTCGCGCATTGCCATTAACGTCGCGATACGGTTCTTGTGGTCGATGATGCTCTTGCGGCGGACTTCTGTTGGATGGGCCGTCAATACAGGCACAATCAGGCTTTCACCCAGCATTTCGAGCACGGCCTCGGCACTCACGCCTTCGTCCTTCAATCGCTCATAAGCCTGGGCAAGCGTTGCTCCTTCTTCATGCGCCAGCCCTTGCCGGTCTTCTGCAAGGTTGGCCAGCAAGGAGAACAGCATGAAACCACGCACGAAATTGAGCGTGTCATCGAGACTCAACGCCCCAAGGCCACGATCGCTTTCGTCAGCCCCGGCGACTCCACGGAAACGGTCAACACTTGTTGATCGGATATATTCTGTCTGCCGAAACAGTTTCTCGCCGCCATAAGCGCGAATGACGTCGCCCAACATGCGACCCAGCAACCGCACGTCGGGATTTTGCGTTATAGATTGCGCAATCTGCTTTTGGTCGCGGGCCATGACGTCATTTGTGCAACGCAACATGGGTGGGGTCAAGCAGTTGCTCCTGGTCAGGGGAGTGAATAGCTATTCAACGATCATTCGCCGATCAGATGGGACAGGCGGCCGATTTCAGAAGTTTGCTCGCCGACCTCGCGGGCAATCTGCAACTGAGCCTCGGTGAGCAGATCGATATAAGCCGAATCACCATCAATCTGTGCCGAAATGAGCGCGTCAAATTCGCCAAGCGCTGCCACCGAATCAGCTCGGTCCTTGTCGAGGCGCGAAAGCTGGAGATGCGCATTGACCCAGCTTTCGGTGCCAGGTGACGAGCCTGCGGCCCTTGCAGCAATAGCTTGAACCGGCGGCAATGCCTTGTTGAACGCTGCATTGGCCGTCCTGTGCTTTTGGACAATGTCTGCCACCTTTCTTGCGAGCTCTTCAGAAAGGCTAGCGGGCGCCACCGATTCAGCCGTCACGGGCTCGGACAGCGGTTTATCTGTTTCATAGGGTCGTCGTTCCAATGAAGGAAAACGCCCGTTTGGCGCCGCGCAGGCTGCAACAAGCAGCGTTGAAGAAATGACGAGAGCTGTGTAAAAGCGAGGATGATCAGTCATAGATGACGTCTAAGGCCCGGCTGCGATACTGGCAAGAGGGCCGCAACCACGGCAAGAAGCCGGAAAAAGGCGGCAAAAGGCGTTGACATAAAGAAAGTCATGCCCTAGCTGGCCGCTTTCCGGCGTAGCCTGTCAAGATTCGCTTCTTGCCATGTTGCGCCTGCAACCGCGCCCTAAACCGGTGCCAAGCTATTAAGAAACGGATGAGTTATAGCCATGTTCGCTATCGTGCGCACAGGCGGCAAGCAGTATCGCGTAGCCGCCGGAGACAAGATCGCAGTTGAAAAACTGTCTGGTGAAGCGGGTGACAAGATCTCGCTGGGTGACATTCTGCTCGCTGGTGACGGCGACAAGGCAGAAGACGTCAATGGCCTGACGGTATCTGCCGAAATCATCGCGCAAGAGCGTGGCGAAAAGGTCATCATTTTCAAGAAGCGCCGTCGCCATAATTATCGGCGTAAGCAAGGGCATCGTCAGTCATTGACGCTGCTGCGCATCCTGAGCGTTGGCAAGGAAGCCAAGAAGGCGGCGCCCAAGGCCGAGGCAACAGCTGAGGCTGCTCCTGCAAAGGAAGCTGCACCCAAGAAAGCCGCTGCGCCGAAAAAGGCAGCAGCCACCAAGGAAGCCTGAGCCTTTAGTGCTCGGATAAGTTAGGGAGTTTAGACCATGGCACATAAAAAAGCAGGTGGTTCGTCACGTAACGGTCGCGATTCAGCAGGCCGCCGTCTTGGCGTTAAGAAATTTGGTGGCGAAAACGTCATTGGTGGCAACATCATCGTGCGCCAGCGCGGGACCAAGGTTTATCCAGGCAGCAATGTAGGCCTCGGAAAGGACCACACCCTTTTCGCGCTGACTGCTGGCCGCGTGCGATTCCACGCAGGCAAGCTCGGCCGCAAATATGTGTCGGTCGATATGGCAGCGATGGCCGCCGAATAACAAACGGACAATCGATAACGGGTTGTCCAGTCGGATGACCCGGAAATCGCGACAAGCGGTTTCACCTTCGGAACAGGGAGACGGGTCAACCGGTCTCCCTTTCTTTTTGCCTCATTCTCCCTGTTCCATTGCCCATTGAGGGCCAAGTGTAACAAGGCTGTCGCTTTGCCATGCAAGAGCGCGCCCGAGGAAGCGGAGAGTGAACATGTTTGCACGGACAGAGAGATTATTGTTGCGGCCGAGCTGGCCTGAGGATGCGCGTGATCTCCACGATGCGATCGCCGACGAAGGCATCGTGCGCAACCTGGCGCGCGCGCCCTGGCCTTATAGTGAAGACGAAGCACGGCGCTTTGCTGCCACCGAGCATGACGGCAATTTACCGGCATTCCTGCTGATGCTGCGCACCGACGGTTCGCCGCGCCTGATCGGAGCCTGCGGGCTTGGTGAGCGAAACGGCGATGTCGAACTCGGTTACTGGATATCGCGTCCCTATTGGGGCCTGGGATTTGCTACCGAGGCAGGCCGTGCAGTGGTCAATATCGCGCGGGCGATAGGGCACCGCAAGCTCGTTGCTGGCCATTTTGCCGATAACCCCGCCTCTGGGCGCGTGCTGCGCAAGCTCGGCTTCCGCCCAACCGGCAAAAGCGAAGTCCGCAAGACCAAGGGCCGAAGCGATGCCGCGCCTAGCCTGCTTTATGAGCGGTCTCTTGAAGACAGCTCGACCCAAGGCGTGGACAGGCCCCGAATGTTCGCCCCGACCATCCGCGAGCAATTTGAGCAGTTGCAGGCGGCCTAGCACATCATGCAGCGGCAATGGCCTCGCTGGAGCCGTTTCCATGCGGATTATATTCAGGTACCATTTCGCGCAGGAGCGTGACTGCTGCATGGCGGTCGCCGCTAAGGACATGCCTCTCGAGTGCTTCGAGTGCATTTGAAAGGTCTTGCCAACCCATATGGCCTTCCATGGCCTGCATGATCCGCTTGTGCTTGGTGGGCATCGGGTTTTCGCCGATCAACAGCTCTTCATAGAGCTTCTCACCTGGTCTCAGCCCGATCTCCTCGATCGCAATGTCGCCGTCGGGGTTCGTGCCGTCACGCACCGTGAGGCCCGACAGGTTGATGAGCGTGCATGCCAGGTCATAGATCTTAACAGGCTTGCCCATGTCGAGCACGAACACCTCACCGCCTTCCGCCATGCTCCCGGCCTGGATCACCAATTGCGCTGCCTCAGGTATCGTCATGAAATAGCGAATGATATCCTTGTGCGTCAGCGTGACGGGGCCTCCGTTCGATATCTGCTCCTTGAACCTTGGGACCACCGATCCGCTTGAGCCCAGAACGTTTCCGAACCTGACCATCGTGAAGCGGGTCTTTGCCCCTTCCTTCGCCTTTGCCTGGAGAATCTGTTCGCACACGCGCTTGCTCGCACCCATCACGTTGGTCGGGCGAACTGCCTTGTCGGTGCTAATCAGGATAAAATGTGAAACGCCTGACTGTTCGGCTGCGTCGACCAGGTTCCTTGTCGACAGGATGTTGTTTGCCAGGCCCGATATAGGGTTATGCTCGAGCAGCGGGACATGCTTGTAGGCTGCGGCGTGAAAGACGGTGTCGGGGAGGTAGGTGTCGAGCAATGACATCACTGGCCGTGCATTGGCAGTATTGACGAGCTCGGGAACAATTTCAATGTCCGCACGGAAAAGGCCCGATGCCAAATGCTCCTTCAGTTCCTGCTCGATCTGGTAGAGCGCGAATTCGGTCATTTCGACCATCACCAGCCGGCGAGGCCCGATCGCCATGATCTGGCGGCACAGTTCGCTGCCGATCGATCCGCCAGCACCAGTCACCATGACGGTCTTGCCAACCACCGTGCGCCCCATGAGCAATTCATTTGGTGCAACCGGATCTCGACCCAGCAAGTCATCGACCTCGACCTCGCGCAGGTCGGCGATCGACACCTTTCCTGATACCAGGTCCTGGACTTGCGGCAGTGTCTGGACGTGCACGCTGAATTTTTTCAGCTCATCGACGATATTCTTGCGACGGCTTCGGCTCATCGATGGCACGGCCAGCAGGATATCGGTTATTTTGAGGCGTTCCACCTGTTTTGCGAGTTCGCTTGCGTGATAGACCGGGTTCCCGTCAAGGCGCTGTCCCTTCAATCTTTGATCATCGTCGATAAAGCCGAGCACGAACATACCAGGATAATGCCTCGTCGAGAGAGCCAATTGCTGGCCTGCTGAACCTGCCCCGTAGATCAGCACGCGCTTGGCCTCTCCACCAAAGGCACGTTGGCCAAGCAAGTCATTCAGGATATAGCGCACGATGATCCGGCTCATCGCCAACCCGAGGAAAAACAGGATTGGCACGAGTATACCAATGGTACGCGGTACCCCGGCTACGCCCACAAATGCGAAGGTAACAGACATCGCGACCAGGAACAGGAGCATGGCGCGCGCAAGCTCGGTCATCGTTCCGGTCCCGGCAAAACGGAATATCGAGCGGTAGATCCCAAATAGCAGAAATAAAGGTGGCCAGAACAGGAATGATGCCAGCATCACGCTTGCGATTGCGTTATTCCAAAGTTGCCAGTCGCCGAGCCTCAAGGAAAAGGCCAGCCAAATGGAAAGCACGCATATGATAATGTCAGCCAGAAACGCGATCGTCTTCTTGATCCGCCGGTCGAGACTAGCCACCCAGCTGAGTACCGACAAGGTGATAT
>JBATDO010000245.1:0-3573 GCA_049663505.1 Sphingorhabdus sp. | reverse complement strand
AACGGTCTCTCTGCCTGTTCCCCGTCAGCACCAATGGCACAGATTTGATGTTGTGATTTAAGGAGTGTTTTGGTCTCATCGTAGTGACGAAGGAACGAATCTATGGACGCCTCCCGCACAAGGTGATTTTTTGATGCTGTTGCGGCGTTGGATGCGTGAATCTATCCGGCCTGTTGATTGGAGCAATTTTGCCCATGGCCATGATGGGAATCCGCGCGGTTGATGCCTTTTAAGATGAGCGGCCTCGAAGGCCATCGTTCCTTACAGGCTGTGAAGCGGCGGTCCGTACCGTTACACCATCAAAGTTACACCTCGCATTTGAACTCGTCTGATTGTTTCTTCGCCGATCCGCTCGCCGTCATGCCATTTTGTAGCTTTCACCATTGCGCAGCATCGCCCAGGCCATACGTGCGGTTTTGTTGGCCATGGCGACTAGGGTTTTGTTGTGGCCTGCCCGGGCCTGCAAGGCCTGTACCCATTTCGAGCGCCGGTCATCATATTTGGCGATCCGCAACAAAGCGGAGCGCGCGCCATGCACCAGTTGCCGTCTGAGGTAATGGTTGGCCCTGTTGCCAATGCCGCCGAGCCTTGGCTTGCCGCCGGTGGTATATTGCCTGGGAACCAGACCAATCCATGCCGCCAAGGCTCGACCGGATGCAAAATGTCGGCCATCATCAACTGCGGCAACCAGGGCAGTCGCGACGATCGGTCCCACTCCGGGTAGCGTCGTCAGGCGTTTGCAGAGTTCGTTTGTGCGGCAAATCTCAACCAGCATCCCATCAAGAGCCGATATTCGCGTATCCAGATCGCGATATTCATCGATCAGCTTCTCAAACAGCATTTTGGCCAAGCCCGAAAGTTCGGCCGCCTTGACGACATCGTCGACCTGCGCCCGAAACCGGGATGCGCCAACTGGCATGACGAAGCCATATTCCGCCAAAAGACCGCGGGTATGGTTGATCAATGCTGTGCGTTGCACAATCAGCCGATCCCGCATCCGGTGCAGGGACTGGAGATCCTGCTGCTCAAGCGTCTTAAGCGGCACAAACCGCATGCTTGGCCTGCTAGCAGCTTCGAAGATCGCCTCAGCATCGACCGCGTCATTCTTCGAACCTTTCACAAAGGGCTTGACGAAACGCGGGTGGATCAGGCGAACAGTATATCCCTGTGCTTCGAGGGTGCGGCCCCAATGATGCGAGCTGGCGCAAGCTTCCATTGTTACGGACACTGGATGCAGCTTGTTGACCGCTTCCACCAGCTTCGCGCGACTGACTTTGCGCGAAATGACCTCGCCATCGTCGGTTATCCCGTAAATGTGGAAAGACTGCTTGCCCAAATCTATTGCCAATGTTTGCATGTGAATATCTCCTATAGTCGGTTATCAGAACTCCCCTTTTGGCCCGGTTGCGGGAGGCGTCCATCCCATAAGATGAGACCAAAACACTCTGGCCAATCGAAGGCCTCTGCCGAACGCGTGGTGAAGGATATTCGCCGAGCAACCCGGCGACATTTTTCTGCCGAAGACAAGATCAGGATCGTGCTGGAAGGCCTGCGCGGGGAAGACAGTATCGCCGAGCTATGCCGCAAGGAGGGTATAGCGCAGAGCCTGTATTACACCTGGTCGAAGGAGTTCATGGAAGCTGGCAGGCGCAGGCTTGCTGGCGACACTGCGCGTGCTGCAACCAGTGGCGAGGTGCAGGACCTGCGCCGTGAGGCGCGTGCCCTGAAGGAGTGCGTGGCTGACCTGACCCTCGAGAACCGGTTGCTCAAAAAAAGCATGATCGCGGATGGGGACGACGACGCATGAGGTATCCAGCCTCCGAGAAGCTTGAGATCATCAGGATCGTCGAGCAGTCGCATCTGCCAACCAAGATCACACTCGATAAGCTGGGCGTATCGCGCAGGACCTTCTACCGCTGGTATGACCGCTATCTGGAAGGCGGGCCTGAAGCATTGGCCGATAAGCCATCAAGCCCGAGCCGTGTGTGGAACCGTATCCCGAAGGAGATCCATGACCAGATCATAGGGCTGGCGCTGGAACAGTCAGAGCTGTCACCGCGTGAACTGGCGGTGCGGTTCACCGATGAGCGGCGTTACTTCGTGTCAGAAGCTACGGTTTACAGGCTATTGAAGGCCCATGATCTGATCACCAGCCCCGCCTATGTCGTGGTCAAAGCAGCCAACGAGTTCCACACCAAGACCACCCGCCCCAATGAGATGTGGCAGACAGACTTCACCTACTTCAAGATCATAGGCTGGGGATGGATGTACCTATCGACGGTGCTCGACGACTTCTCGCGCTATATCATCGCCTGGAGGCTGTGCAGCAATATGCGCGCCGAGGATGTCACTGACACGCTCGACATGGCACTGGCCGCGTCGGGCTGCGACCATGCAACGGTCCAGCACAAGCCGCGGCTGCTCAGCGACAATGGTCCAAGCTACATCGCGGGCGAACTGGCAGAATATATCGAAGCCAACAAGATGAGCCATGTGCGCGGCGCACCGATGCATCCGCAAACACAGGGCAAGATCGAGCGCTGGCACCAGACGCTCAAGAACCGCATCCTGCTGGAGAATTACTTCCTGCCTGGCGACCTAGAGCGCCAGATCGAAGCGTTCGTCGAACATTACAACCACCAACGCTACCACGAGAGCCTGAACAACGTCACGCCTGCCGATGCCTACTTCGGAAGGGCGCAAACCATCATACAACAACGCGAAAGGATCAAACACCAGACTATCGAATATCGGCGCTTGCAACACCGCAAGCTCGCCGCCTAATATCAACCCAACTGATGAGGCCAATGCTCCGTTAATTTACGCAGCCATCAGTGCCAAATGTTCTGACGACGGACAGCCGTCACAAATAAGAACAGCGCAGCTAATGCCGAACTATCGGCATCAGTAATCGTTTCTCTGGGACGATTGTTTGCGGATGTAGCAATTGAGCTAGCAAGGCTGGCGGGGGTTTGGCTGGGTGGGCCTGCCTCAAACCGGCCAATTGTATCTGTTAGCGTGAATACTGTGATGCGAATGTTCGCCATTTTCATTAAGATGAAAAAATTTAATGAATACGAATATGTCCGATCTAAACGCGGGCTAGCGGATCGCTATTGTAGCCGTCCGCCATGTTGCTGGTCGGCACCCTAGTTATGCCTCGCTAGTGTCGACAGGCCTCCGAACGGTTGCCTTTCCAAAACAAGCGAGACCCACGCATCACTAAAGCTTAACCTGCGACACCTGCGACACCTGCGACACCTGCGGTATCGCAGATCTCGCAATTACGGCAGGTGCCAGTGCTCGGTCTCGCGTGCAGCGAGTTCATTATCATGAAAAAAAGTAAAGACTGGGTCCGTAAACCGGAACTCGAACATCGGCTCGACCAATTGGTGGACGAGCAAGGCTATTCTATCGAAGCACTGAATGCCTATGAGGCGGCGAAAGTCCTAGGCGTCAGTAATGGCGGGGAATTCTACAGAACTTTTCGGGAATGGAAGGCGGGTCGGATTGCCAAGTGCAAAGTTGAACTGTTCGAAGTTCCGCCCGAAGATCAGGCGGCGTTCCGGAAAA
>JBATDO010000244.1:0-4721 GCA_049663505.1 Sphingorhabdus sp. | reverse complement strand
CGCTGTAACAAGCGAGCTATCTGGAAATGTCGTGGATTTGTGTCCTGTCGGTGCGCTCACGTCGAAGCCCTATGCATTTGAAGCACGACCTTGGGAACTTAAGAAGACTCCAAGCATCGACGTCATGGACGCGGTAGGAACTAATATTCGTCTCGATAGCAGGGGGCGAGCAGTGTTGCGAGCCTTGCCTCGTATCAACGATGACGTGAACGAGGAATGGGCATCGGACAAAACTCGTCATGTGGTCGATGGTCTCATGCAGCGCAGGCTCGACAAACCCTATGTTCGCAAGAATGGCCAACTGGTCGCAGCGACCTGGGCCGAAGCGTTTGAAGCAATCAGATCTGTCGAGGCAGGATCTTCAATGGCGGTGGTTGCAGGGGACTTGGTCGATTGTGAAACCATGTTTGCTGCGCGCGAACTGGCCGGGGCAGGAATGCTTGAAGGTCGTCAGACCGGTCTGGCATATGATACGACCTCGATGAGTGCTGTAAACTTCAACACATCGATTGCTGGGGTTGAAGATGCCGATGTCATTTTGCTGGTTGGAAGCGACACGCGTCGCGAGGCTCCGCTAGTGAATACACGGATACAGAAAGCTGTTCGCAAGCGTGGCGCAAAGGTTTTCGCAATAGGGCCCCAGGTCGATTTGACTTATAAAGTTGAATGGCTCGGTGACGACCTGTCCGCGCTGGCAAAGGCGCCAAAGCTCTTGGCTGAAGCCCTTAAATCGGCGGAGCGCCCGATCATTATCGTTGGAGGTGGAGCGCTTCGCTACGAAGGTGTCCACGGTGCAGCCCTGGCGTTCGCAAAAAGGCATAAACTCGTCAGAGATGGGTGGAACGGGTTTAACGTTCTGCATTTTGCAGCAGCTCGGATGGGCGGATTGATGCTCGGCTACGCACATCAAGGCGGCATCAAGGCCCTTGCTGCACACAGTCCTCGATTGGCATTTTTCTTAGGTGCAGACGAGGTCGATTTCGGTCTGTTCGGTGGCAGCTTCAAGGTTTACGTGGGGCACCACGGCGATAAAGGCGCACATCATGCAGATGTGATTCTTCCAGGCGCTGCGTACAGTGAGAAGCCTGGAACCTATGTTAACCTCGAGGGACGCGTACAGCGCGCAGAGCGAGCAGTATTTCCGCCAGGTGATGCCCGCGAGGACTGGGCGATTTTTCGCGCGTTATCAGAAGTTTTGGGCAAGCGTTTACCCTTCGATACTCTGGACGAACTGCGGACGGCTATGGCTGAAGCGGTGCCGTCGCTAGGTAGCGAAGGACTGGCAAACTACCCCTGGGTAGAGCCAAAGCTTGCATCCGGGGTCAGTGGCAAGATTGCCGATTATCCCATCAAGGACTTCTACATGACAAACGCGATATGTCGCGCATCGGACACGATGCAGCGATGTTCAGCTGAGCTGGTTCACGGCGAAGATTATCTGGAGGCTGCACAATGACGCAGTTTTTTCAGTCCCTTGGCATGTCTCATGACTGGGCATGGTTTGTGGCGACCATATCTGGCATTCTCTTGATATCGTTGCCACTGATGTTGTCAGTCGCAATGATCATTTACGCAGATCGCAAGATTTGGGCGGCCATGGCATTGCGGCGTGGACCCAATGTCGTTGGGCCCTTCGGCCTGCTCCAGTCGTTTGCAGATGGACTGAAGGTCTTCTTACAGGAAACAATTATACCTTCGGCGTCAAACCGTGGGCTGTTCCTGATCGCACCGATAATAACCTTTACCGTCGCATTGATGGCTTGGGCGGTAATCCCGTTCAATTCCGGTGCCGTGTTGGCTGATATCAATGTCGGCCTTCTCTACATCTTGGCGATTAGCTCGCTTGGCGTTTATGGTGTTGTGATTTCAGGCTGGGCATCGAATTCGAAGTATCCGTTCTTTTCTGCCATGCGGGCCGCAGCGCAGATGATTTCTTATGAAGTCTCGATAGGCTTCATCCTTATATGTGTCGTGTTGTGGGCAGGCACTTTCAATATGGGCGGGATAGTCGAGGCGCAAAAAGGGCATGTGCTTGGTTTTGTAAATGCCTTTGGCCTCAACCCCTTGCTGTTCCCGATTGCTGTGATTTTCCTCATATCCGCGATGGCAGAGACAGCGCGCGCGCCTTTTGATTTGACAGAGGCGGAAAGCGAACTGGTTGCAGGCTATCAAACCGAATATTCAAGCATGTCTTTTGCCCTGTTCTGGCTTGGCGAATATGCCAATGTGCTTCTCATGTGTACGTTAAACGCCGTTCTGTTCTGGGGTGGATATTTGCCACCAGTCGACTGGGCACCGTTGTACCTTGTACCAGGGGTTCTTTGGCTTTTTGCCAAGATCCTGTTTTTCTTCTTTGTATTCAGTTGGGTTAAGGCCACAGTGCCTCGCTACCGTTATGACCAGTTGATGCGCCTAGGCTGGAAAGTATTCCTGCCGATATCGCTGCTTTGGGTGTGCGTTGTTTCCGGCTACCTTATGTTCACAGGGCATTTTGCATGACCATCATCGCGCACTACATCAAGACGTTTACGCTTTGGGAGTTTGTGAAGGCACACTGGTTGACTCTGAAATACTTTTTCAGGGCA
The DNA here is from genome assembly GCA_049663505.1 of Sphingorhabdus sp. Classification (GTDB taxonomy): domain Bacteria; phylum Pseudomonadota; class Alphaproteobacteria; order Sphingomonadales; family Sphingomonadaceae; genus Sphingorhabdus_B. Next base: position 2,136 of record JBATDO010000244.1, on the reverse strand, counting down.
AAAGCGACCATCAATTATCCTTACGAAAAAAACCCGCTATCACCTCGTTTTCGCGGCGAACACGCACTGCGTCGTTACCCCAACGGTGAGGAACGTTGTATCGCGTGTAAACTATGTGAGGCCGTTTGCCCCGCACAAGCGATTACAATCGAGGCAGAGCCGCGTGACGATGGTAGCCGTCGAACAACACGGTACGACATCGATATGACGAAGTGTATTTACTGCGGCTTTTGCCAGGAAGCCTGTCCTGTCGATGCAATCGTCGAAGGCCCCAATTTCGAATCTGCGACTGAAACCCGCGAGGAGCTGCTCTATGACAAGAATAAGCTCCTTGCCAACGGCGACAAATGGGAGCGTGCGATTGCTGCTAACCTTGCCGCCGATGCACCATATCGATAAGGGCGGCTCATCGTGATCCAAGTTATCTCCTTTTATCTCTTTGCAAGCCTGCTCATCGCTGCTGCCGCGATGGTGATATTCGCGCGCAACCCTGTCCATAGCGTTTTATGGTTGATCGTTGCGTTTTTCAACGCAGCAGGCCTGATGGTGCTCGTCGGTGCCGAGTTTATCGCGATGTTGTTGGTAATCGTTTATGTGGGCGCAGTCGCGGTGCTGTTCTTGTTCGTTGTCATGATGCTTGATATCGATTTCGCTGAACTTCGCGCAGGGTTCGTGAAAAATGTGCCTCTTGGCATTGCGCTTGCCGTCGTCCTCGCAGCTGAACTTGTATTGGGTATCGGAGCATACCGTGCAGGCGCAGTCAAATTGGGGACACCAGAGGCCGGCGCTGCAACCGTGTCCCAAAGTGTTCCCAATATCGAAGCGATCGGTCAGCTTCTTTACAGCAAATATGTCTTTTTGTTCGAGAGTGCAGGGTTGATTCTTCTCGTTGCTATGGTCGGTGCAATCGTGCTGACCCACCGAAGGAGCCATGGTACAAAGGGACAGAATATCAGTCGGCAGGTCCAGCGCCGTCCGCAGGATGCAACGCGCAATGTAAACCAACCGGTTGGGCAAGGGGTCGAGCTATGATTGGAATCGAGCATTTTCTCGTGGTCAGTTCAATTTTATTCGTGATGGGGGTCTTGGGCATTTTTTTAAATCGGAAGAACGTGATCATAATCCTGATGGCGATCGAACTCATATTGCTCAGCGTCAACATCAACCTGGTTGCTTTTAGCGCGTTTCTTGGCGACTTGACTGGCCAGGTGTTTGCCATGTTCGTTCTGACGGTTGCGGCAGGCGAGGCAGCGATCGGTCTTGCAATTCTTGTCATCTATTTCCGCGGTCGCGGTACCATTGCGGTCGATGATGCAAACCGGATGAAGGGATAATCCGAGTGTCATCGATCCACATCATCGTTTTCCTTCCATTATTGACTGCCCTTTTTGCCGGTTTTGGTCAGGGTTTTATTGGCAAGATGGCCGCAAAGGTTATCACTACAGCCGGATTGTTTGCAGCTTGTCTTTTGAGTTGGCCGATTTTCATCGGATTTTTGACTGGTAATGAGAAGGCATATGTCGAACCTGTAATGTCATGGGTGCAATCAGGGGCACTCAAATTTGACTGGGAACTGCGCGTTGATTCACTGACTGCCGTGATGCTGGTTGTAATAACCACGGTGTCTGCACTCGTTCATCTTTACAGTTGGGGCTATATGGATGAAGACCCTGACCAGCCGCGGTTTTTTGCGTATTTGTCGCTTTTCACATTTGCGATGCTCATGCTCGTGACAGCAAACAATCTCGTCCAGATGTTTTTCGGATGGGAAGGAGTCGGATTGGCGTCCTATCTGCTCATCGGATTTTGGTACAAGAAGCCAAGCGCAAACGCTGCGGCAATAAAGGCATTCGTCGTCAACCGTGTCGGTGACCTCGGGTTCATGCTCGGAATTTTCGGGGTATTCTGGCTATTTGGCACGGTGTCTATTCCAGACATTCTGGCAGCTGCTCCCGATAAGGTCGGTTCAAGTATCGGATTTCTGGGCTACCGTGTCGACACAATGAGCCTGCTTTGCGTATTGTTGTTCATTGGCGCAATGGGTAAGTCAGCGCAACTCGGGCTCCACACATGGCTTCCCGATGCCATGGAAGGCCCAACACCTGTGTCAGCGCTCATTCACGCGGCCACCATGGT
>JBATDO010000243.1:0-1902 GCA_049663505.1 Sphingorhabdus sp. | reverse complement strand
GCAACACGCCGCTTTGTTTTGCGGCGCTTTTCGTTTTTAGCCTTACAAAATGGCGCTTTTAGGTCATTTTGCCGATTCGATCCGGAGTTGAGTTTTTTTATGCAGATCATGGTTCGCGATAATAATGTTGATCAGGCCCTCCGCGCTCTGAAAAAGAAGTTGCAGCGCGAAGGCGTGTATCGCGAAATGAAGCTACGTCGTCATTTCGAAAAGCCTTCGGAAAAGCGTGCCCGTGAAAAGGCAGCTGCAGTGCGTCGCGCCCGGAAGATGGAGCGTAAGCAACAGGAACGTGACGGCGCGAAATAGTCGCTGACATGATCAACAAGAGGAGCGCCTTTCCAGGGCGCTTTTTTTGTGTCTGGAATCCGCTGCGCTTTCTGCTAGGCAGCGCGCAATCTTATCCAACAGGAAGCCTATCATGTCGATCACCGCTGTCCCGATCCATCCCATCAAAAAGGGTTCGCTCACCAAATACTGGGTCGGCATTGCCCTGGTACTGGCATCGGCTGGCGGCCTTGCATATTGGGGTACCGCCGACGTACGGTCCGAATTTGGTGACGTTGTCACGACCGCTTCAGGATTGCGTTACAAGGTGATAAAGGGAGGCGAAGGAAAATCGCCCACTGACGATGACGTGGTCCTGGTCAGCTACAAGGGCATGCTGAAAGATGGGAAGGTCTTTGATCAGAACCCCCAGGCAGGGTTTCCCGTGACAGGCGTTGTCCCGGGCTTCTCTGAAGGGTTAAAAGTGATGCAGCGCGGCGGCCAGTATCGTTTGTGGATACCGTCAGATCTCGGTTATGGTCCGGAAGATCAAAAACATCCGCAAACCGGCGAAATCGCGATACCCGGCGGTAGCGAACTGATTTTCGATGTCGAGCTCCTGGAATTCAAGTCGCGCGCCGAAATTGAAGCAATGCAGCGCCAGATGCAGGAAATGCAGAAAAAACAGGGCGGGGCAGCAGCTGCCCCTGGAGGTGGTCAACCGCAAGGCCTACCCCCTGAAATCCAGCAGCAGATTGACGCACAAATGCGCCAGCAGGGTCAAATGCCCGGACAGTAAGGGCCTGTTGCGCCTGAATACGTAAACCACACAAAAGGGCCCGCAAGTTGTGCCCTGATTTGGCCGCTGATCAATCTGGAATCTGCCAACGGCAAGAAAGGTATATTGCAGCCGATCAGCCTGCAGCGCCAAGAAGCCCTTCTTCCTTGATCCGTTTCTGCCAAAGCGCCGGGGCCAGCTGGTGCACATTGGCACCGTCACTGTCGACGGCCACGGTCACCGGAAAATCTTTTACCTCGAACTCGTAGATCGCTTCCATGCCAAGATCTTCAAAACCGACAACCCGGCTGCCCTTGATGGCGCGTGCAACAAGATAAGCTGCGCCACCAACTGCCATTAAATAAGCGCTTTTGTGCCTGGCGATACTTTGCGTTGCAGCAGCGCCGCGCTCAGCCTTCCCGACACAAGCGAGGAGACCCTGTTCGAGCATCATATCCATGAACTTGTCCATGCGCGTTGCCGTTGTCGGGCCGGCAGGACCGACAACTTCTTCACCAACCGGATCAACTGGACCAACATAATAGATAACGCGGCCATTGAAGCTGACGGGCAACTCTTCTCCCTTGGCAATCATATCGGCGATCCTTTTGTGGGCGGCATCGCGACCTGTGAGCATCTTGCCATTCAACAAAAGGCGATCGCCCTGCTTCCACTGCTGCACGTCTGCCGCGGTTAAACTATCCAGATGGACTCTCTTCGAGGCCGCATCGGGTTGCCAGTTCACGTCTGGCCACTCGTCAAGCTTCGGGCTCTCCAGGAATACCGGCCCCGATCCATCAAGCACAAAATGTGCATGGCGCGTCGCTGCGCAATTCGGGATCATGGCAACGGGTTTCCCT
>JBATDO010000242.1:0-2401 GCA_049663505.1 Sphingorhabdus sp. | reverse complement strand
CGCTGTGCGATGGTGAGTGACATGTTCGAGCTCCTGTCTCGGAGCAGGGACCATCCCCGCTCGACAGGCCCCGGACAGACGGCGCAAAGCCGCAATCACCACGAAGGCGCAGACGCAGTGGCCGCACGCGCAGCGAAGCGGACCCTTCACGGGTTGATTGAAGGAGGCTTGGGGCCGGCCAACGGATTGGCCTTTGAGTGCGGGGTGGTCACTGCGCCGACGAGCGCACAGTCATCCCTCAAAGGTCGAGGCGAGTGGAATGTGTAACCACATCTGCGAAACGCCTTGGCGCGTTGACAAAATCCGCCGTGACCGAGGGTTTAATCATCCTTGAAAACAGGCCCTTAAAGCGCCAAACTTGGATAATATTGAGATGCTCTTTGGCTTGGGCGAAAGACTAACCTTGCGTCTAAAATAAGTAATCGCGGAGTCTAGAAATATGTCGAATCCAGTCTCAACGCCAGAAAAGCTCAAGGAGGGCATCGTCAAGGAGGCGTTGAAGAGCCTCGATTGGCCTGTGTTTAAGAGCCATCTAGACACGGTCGCGATTGACCAAGATGACGCAGAGGCAATTGTCGCGCTTCTTCGCCGCAGCAATGATTTTCTGCTGAAGCGGCAAGAGCCGAAAAGGGCGGAGAAACGCACGCGCTTCGTTGGTTCGCTTAGTAATTATTTCACCGAGTCTGTCGGGCCTGAGGCGACAAATCTGCTATCTGAGGTGATGGCTACGATTGGTCAGATCGAGGGCGGCTACGCCGATATAATAAGGACACTCGACGCCACGGTCGCAGCAAAGTTGCTCCCAGAAATCCAAGTGTCGGCGGCATTAAAGCGGGCCTCCATCTCCTATCACGAGCTGCAACAGGACATTCTGGCGGATATGAGACGGCGCAACGAAATGGCCGTTCAGAGCTTCCGGATCGCTCGGCCGGATGGCACGACCTATTCGCCTGATGGGATCCTCGCCGGGATCAACACTGCCGCTGGGATGACACTACTGCTCCTCGGGCATCGGCGGAAATGGTTCGATACCGAGAAATGCCTGGTTATCCCAGTCCTCACAGAAGCGACCGACGACGACGTCTACAAGGCTGGGCTGACCGAGGTGCTGGCCGTCTCTTGGCGGCATTGGGAGAGAATGGAACAGCGCTGTCGCTATTTCGAGGGCGAGTTAAATATCTCGCGCGGCATAAAAATTCCGGACTGGGCGCCGGAGCATACGGAAGCCGTGGTGGAATATGGGCATATCTGTGAACCCGAACTTTACGACCATCTCGCGAACCACCGCCTCAACGATCGAATGGTCCAGACCTTTCAGGAGATGAGCTTAAAGACCAACATGGACGCGAAGGCATCGGGGATCGCAATGCCTCTTGCTCTCCCTCCCGCTGCGTTTGTTTCTGCGCAGGAGGGACATGCTGGCGTCTCGCTCAGCGAGATGCTCGGCTATTCGATCATCGAAGACAATGAGACGCCCGGCGGCCTCAGGCTTGTTGAATGGTTGCGCGGATATGCGGTACTGCAGCAGCTTGCTGAGGAGAATTATGCCGCTAGCGGCGCGGGCGGTCTCTGTTTCACAATATCGCGCGCCGATCTGGTCGCGACGCTAGATCGGCTCGGACTCAAGGGCGGAACTGCAGAGCGCTTCATCGACCTCGCATCTTTCAACATGTCGAGCCGCGACCTGTTTGATCAGCCGCTCATCCGGACGCAGGATGGTAAGCTTATGCTGTTCGGTCCGGGCGTCCTGACTGCCGATCCGGGTCGGGTTACGCTGTCTGCGATCGGAAACATGGGTGAGCAGCTTAGCCGAAAAGGCAAAAGCTTCGAGGCCGAGGTGCTCAAGTTTTTCCGGGGCCAGGGCTTCGACGCAAAGACGCTCAAGTTTAAGGAGAAGGGCGAGGAATATGAGTATGACGTCCTTGTCGAATGGGACGACTATGTCTTCATTTTCGAATGTAAGAACAGGACGTTGTCCGGCCATAACCCCGTGTCCGCCTTTTACTTCGCGCTGGAGATGGATTCGGCTCGCAGGCAAGTCCTGCGCCTCGCAGACGGTCTGACCAAGCATCCCGATATAGTTTTGAAGCGAAGCGGGATCGCGCTCGCGGGGAAAACAATCGTCCCCTGCGTATTCAACTCACTGCCTTATTCCACAAAGCTCGATGACGATGGCGTGTATATGTCCGACGCTTCCAGCATGAAGCGCTTCTTTCAGGAGCGATATTTCCACGTGGTTCGGCCCCATCGGCTTGTGAAAAAGAATGCGACGGTTTTGCATCGCGCGGCAATGAAGTCGCTGTGGTCGAGCGATAAACCCAAGGTCGGCGATTTCCTTGCTTATCTGGCTGACCCGTTGGCACTGCAGATCGCTCGCGCTCATACCCAAAATGCACGGCAC
>JBATDO010000241.1:0-8362 GCA_049663505.1 Sphingorhabdus sp. | reverse complement strand
CCCATGCACCGATCGCGATACAGAGAGCGCCCTGTCGCTCGCCGAAGCGTACACGGTTATGCGACGGTCATTGTTGACGCGCCTTGCCGCCAGCACTTCTTCAGCGATATCTCGCTCAAAATCCTGTCGGTCAATATCAGGTGATGCCAATATGATATTGGAAATATTGCTTGAATCTGCATTGCTGGAATTTGCATCAATATATTCGATAGCGGGAATTACCAGGCGTGCACCCAACGAATGCGACACGATGACGATTTCTTTGACCCAGGATTCAGACGCCAATTTCGTCAGGAACTTGCGAAAATTCCTTTCATCCCAGTACATGTTTGTTTCGTCGACGGCGTAGCTAAGCAATGCACCTTGCGATGGCCAGCTATACTGAATGACCGGGCCATCAAATTTGGTGAGTGCCGCTATCTGGACGGTGTCTTTACTGCTGGTATCGATAGTCTCGCGAAAACCATGAACATAAAGCAAGACACGGCCCTGCCGCAAATTCGCAGCGTCGCGCAGACCGAGCCACCAGTCGGCTTCTGGTTGAAATGCGGTTGGGACAGTCTTTATGTCCTTGCCCTTGGCGTCTTTTGATGATCGTGGAAGAGCAAAGCGTGCATAACGAACCTTCTCAGAACGATGGTTGGTTAACTTGACGGTCCCGTCACGGCAGTCTGGCAAACGGCTCGTTACAACGAAATAGTCCTTGCCGTTCAGAGCCTCAGTGTCTGTTTGACTAGGGTTGCACGCCGGGTTCTCGACAAGCTTGCTATGTTGCACCCCACCATATTCGACGGCGGCCCCACAGCCGCTCAGCGCAAATATCGATAACATGAGGGCAAGTTGGGTGCGCATCATTTGCCTTTCGGATGCAATGCGCGCCAGTCCTTGACCGCCTTGAGGGCGCCAGACACATGTCCTTTCACACCAAGTTCAGAATAAGCGAACAAGATTTTTCCGTCAGGCGCGATGACATATGTCGTACGGTTCGAGCCACCCATCACGGGCAGGCTCACCTTGTAACTCTTGATTACGGCCTTTGAAGCGATGCCAACGGTAAACTTGTTGCGACAGGCCTCGACCGAAAATCGTTTGAGCGTTTCAATTTTGTCGGCCGACATTCCAATGATTGATGCACCATGTGCTGCAAAATCATCGGCCGCTTCGGAAAACTCGTGAGCTTCAACTGTGCATCCAGATGTGAAGGCCTTGGGATAAAAGTAGAGTACTACTGGACCACGGCTCAATGCCTTGTTGAGATTGTAAGTATAGACGTCGCCTGCAAGAACAGCTTTTGTTGTGAAGTCAGTTGCTCGAACACCAGGCTTAAGTGCGGCAAAGACAGGTGCCGAGGCGAGGGTGATCGCGAGAACAAATGCTAGGCGCTTCATGGCTAATTCCTCAAGACATTAAGTTGACGCATGCCGCCCTTGAATTCTATTTCGTTTTGCCAACGATGCTTTCAGGCAAATCCTTGCCAAATACACGCTGGTAATATTCAGCAACCAGTGCCCGTTCTGCTTCGTCGCACTTGTTCAGGAAGCTCAGGCGGAATGCAAAGCCAACATCCTTGAAAATAGCGGTATTTTGCGCCCAAGTGATTACCGTGCGCGGGCTCATTACCGTTGAAATGTCCCCGTTGATAAAGCCCTGGCGGGTCAGATCTGCAACTTTCACCATATTGGCAACCGTAGGAGCGTCAGTGCCAGAGGCCTTTGCGAGCACTATTTCACTTTCAACGGCTGCTGGCAGATAGTTCAGTCCCACAACTATGTTCCAGCGGTCCATCTGGCCTTGATTGATCGCCTGCGTTCCGTGGTAAAGGCCGCTTGTATCACCCAGACCTACAGTATTTGCAGTCGCAAAAAGGCGAAAGAACGGATTTGGACGGATAACACGGTTCTGGTCCAGCAACGTCAACTTGCCTTCTGTTTCCAGCACACGCTGAATAACGAACATGACATCTGGACGACCAGCATCATATTCGTCAAAAACCAGGGCAGTGGGTGTCTGCAGGGCCCAAGGAAGCAAGCCCTCACGAAATTCTGTCACTTGCACTCCATCGCGCAAGACGATCGCATCGCGACCGATGAGATCGATCCGGCTGATATGGGCGTCGAGGTTAATCCGGATGCAAGGCCAATTCAGTCGTGCAGCCACCTGCTCGATGTGCGTCGATTTCCCGGTGCCGTGATATCCTTGCACCATGACGCGCCGATTGTGCGCAAAGCCTGCAAGGATTGCGAGCGTCGTATCGGGATCAAATACATAACCGTCATCGGTATCGGGCACGCGTTCGTCAGCCACGGAAAATGCCGGGCATTCCATGTCCACATCAATACCAAACAGTTGGCGAACGCTGATTGTCTTGTCAGGCGCGGCTAGAATCGTCGCATCGCGACTGTCGGGCTGGATGTTGGGGATGTCAGTCATTTAACTATCTCATCAGGTGAATGCGGGAATGGATTTAAGGTGCGTATAGGCAGCTATGACGTCTTGCAAAGCCTTTTCATAGGACCGATTGCCGCCATTTTTGTCGGGATGATATTTGCGAACCATTACCGAATAGGCTGAACGCAATGCCCGCCTATCGGCATCCTCGCCAAGCCCTAGCGTTTTTAGCGCTCGGCGGTCGTCGTTTGAAAAGATCAATCCATCGGCACGCTGCTCGGGCATGCGGTTCCTGTAGCGTGCCGATATTGCTTCGAGTGGGTCCTGGAAATCGGCCCATTTCGGAGGCGAATCAATCCCTGCAGTCGGACGGAACGCTCGAGTTTCGTTCGCCCAGACATGCGTGGGGCTTTGGGCTGCCATGATTTCATCAGATGTCATGCCCTCAAACCAGTCATAGCCGGTGTTGAATTCACGCACATGGTCAAGGCACAGGTAGCGATAATCACCTGGGCCATTAGCCGAAGCAGCGCGGCCGGATAGGTCGGGCGCACGGAACTCACCTGGCTCAGGGCAGTCAGGATAGGCGCATTGCTGTCGTGATCCGCGAACGCGGCCGTGAAATCGGTCAGTTGGCCGCTTCGAATCCATAATTTCCCTTGGCGAAAAACTGCGGATATGGGAAGACTGCTCTCATGAAAAAAGGCCCGGCACAGATAGAAATGGAAGCCCTGTTAAATGGTGCCTTCACACCTCAATTTCTTTCAGTCACAAATGACAGTCACAAGCACCATGGCCATAGTGGCGACGACGGTTCTGGAGAATCCCATTTCACGATCGAGATCGAAAGCGCTGCCTTTGAGGGCGTAAGCCGGTTGATGCGGCAGCGAATGGTCAACAAGGCGCTGGGCGATATGCCAGGGCAGCGGGTACACGCCGTTGTGATCAAGGCTCGCGCTCCGGGAGATTGACAATGGACGTGATCACCCCATCAACTCATGATCTCGGGGAGTTCAAGGTGCGCCGAACCTTGCCGAGCAAGGCACGAACCATGGTCGGGCCATTCGTCTTCCTTGACCAGTTCGGTCCTGCAGCATTCGAAATCGGCAAAGGCATGGATGTTCGGCCACATCCCCACATCAACCTTGCCACAGTCACGTATCTGTTCGAAGGCGCAATTGATCACCGCGATAGTCTTGGAACATATGCAACCATTCGTCCCGGCGCGGTCAACCTGATGACTGCGGGAAAAGGGATTGTACATAGTGAGCGGTCACCGCAATTGGAACGCAAATGCAAATCAACAATTTCGGGGATGCAGACGTGGCTGGCACTGCCCGATGGCAAGGAGGACATTGACCCGGCCTTTGAACATGTGGCGGCCAATGCACTGCCAATCGTCGAGGATTGTGGTGCGAGTGCACGTGTAATCATGGGCAGCCTGTGGGGAGTTACGGCTTCAACGACCCAACATTCTGCCTCGATCTATGCCGACATATCGATGAGCGCGGGGGCAAAGATACCCATTGACGCTGAAGCTGATGAACGTGCCGTTGTCGTTGCATTGGGCGAGGCGGAACTGGATGGTCAGCAGCTCGATCGGCATAGCCTCTATGTGCTTGCGCCAGGTCAGGCAATGACACTGCGTGCCACGACCGATGCCCGCGTCATGTTGCTGGGAGGCGAGGCTTTCAAAACGCAGCGCCACGTCTGGTGGAATTTTGTTTCATCATCTCGCGACCGAATCAACCAGGCGAAGTCGGATTGGAAGTTGGGGTTGTTCCCGCTCGTCCCAGGCGATGAGGCCGAGTTTATCCCCATTCCCGAAATGCCTCTCACACAAAGCTGACAGTAATGACCTGCTGATTTGAGGATTTTCTACAATCCAAGCGGATTCATTTGTGTTTTAAATGGGTTAACGGTTGGTGCCGTTCGATTTTTTGATTGGTAATTACATGTCCACGTTCACACATCGCCGGCTCGAACTCTCAACCGGCATCGAAATGGATGTGTTCACGGCCGGAAACCCATCAAGTCCAGCCATGATTTTTCTGCACGGATTTCCAGAATCGCATCGTACGTGGCGACACCAGATTCCCGCTTTTTCCGACAGATTTTTCTGTATTGCGCCTGATCAACGCGGCTATCGGGGCACGTCCAAGCCACAAGAGGTCGAGGCATATACCGCCGACAAGCTGACTGCGGACATTTTTGCCTTGGCGGATGCTTTGAATGTCGAGGAATTCATCATTGTCGGCCATGATTGGGGCGGGGCAATTGCTTGGAGTGTAGCGCTAAATGGGCAGCCATCGGCGACGCACAGTATCTGGGCAGGGCGAGTTCCCCGGGCAATCGTCGCCAATGCGCCACATCCTTATATTTTTCAGCGCTTGCTCATAAATGACATGAACCAGCGAGCATCAAGCCAATATGTGCGTGCGTTTCGAGACAGGGCCCATGATGACCTGGTCCGTAAGCATGGCCTCACAGGACTCATGCTCGAAGTGGTAAAATGGAACAGGCCGAGCAATATGGAGGCCGAAGAGCGAGCAGCGCTGCTGAAAGACTGGGAGGACCGTGACGCATGTTTTGGGATGCTCAACTGGTACCGTGCATCGGCTCTTCATGTTCCGGCAATGGATGAAGATGCCCAGATGCCGCAATTTGCGGAAGGCAACTTTCCCAAGCTCACTATCCCGACATTGTTGATTTGGGCGATGGATGACCTGGCACTTCCTCCCAGCAACATTGATGGTATTGAAGCGCTTGTGCCCGGGATCGTGATCGAACCCATAGAGGACTGCGGTCATTTCGTAACCTGGCAGGCACCTGCAGCGGTCAATGCCGCAATGGAACGGTTCTTGTCATGACATCCCTTCAGAGATGGGATTCATGACGCAAAGATCGCCCGCTGACCTTTCAGGCTCCGAACCATTTTACCCATTTGCCATGCGCATGCGCTTCGCCTAATTTAATTGGAGTCCCCGACCCCGGCCAGAAACGCGCGATGAGCTCGTGATTGAAAGTCAGTCGGTTGGTTTCAAGGCTGATCCATGCCAGCGCCGTTTCTCGCGTTGCTCCACATCCTGCATTTTCCATCTGGTGTTCGATGCGTCGCTGGGCATCGACGGGAAGATATTGCCACACTATGCTATGCATCAGGACCCGAGTGGTTCCAGGTTCTTGGGCTGCAGCAAGGCGGGATGCAACAAAATCGGACGCATCCAACTCAACCAGCTTGACCGGTTCGTCCTGAATCATGCGAATGCCGGCCTCCAACCGCCGAAAACGCTCAGGGGCTTCGGGCCAAATATATGCCATTAGTCGGCTGGCAGCAGCAGTGTCATTCACATCAATCGGCCGTGTATCGCAACCCTGCACGGACGCGATCGTAAATGCACTGGCAGGCGGACGAGGTCCGATCCATGTGGGAGTAATCGTGACAGGGGTTCTTGTCGGGCCGCTGATCACTCCTCCAAGGTCGAACCGATACCGGTCGATGAGCAGATTCAACCCCGCGCTTGATCCAATTTCATTCAATTCAAAACAAGGGGGCAACCTGACTGCCAGCCAATGTAATGCTGCAACAAGGCTCGCAGAACGACCTGCCTCGTTTGTCTGCGGCGGACTATCGAACCAGCTCAGCAAAGCGGTATCGTGTCGTTCCACGATTTCGCAAATCAGTGCGCCAACTGATGGCTGGTCTGCCAGCTTCCCGCTGTAAATGTCCCCGAGCCTTGGCTCAAGCCCTCGCCGAAACAGGGCGTGTAAACCACCTGCAATGCGCAAGGGCATGGCGTCGCTTAGAATTTTGTCGGGAGGCCAAGCGGCAATTCGATTGCCGCATTTGGTATTGCCTCTGGCCACTTCAGCCAGCGCCCGGCAGATCGATGCAGTTCCAGGCGCTCCGTTTTTTTGGACATGATCGGCTTGATCGTTCAGTCCAGACAATAATTCCGATCCCAACGCCATATTGCCCTTTGCTCCGATGCCCCCTAAAGCGCGCCCATAATGACTGACGCTATAATCTTTGCAATCCCCAAGGGGCGCATTCTCGACGAAGCTTTGCCGCTGATGCAAAGTGCAGGAATTGTTCCAGAAGCGGCTTTTTTTGACGATGCGAGCCGCGCGTTGCTATTCGCGACCAATGATCCCTTGATCAGCATAATCCGCGTGCGCGCTTTTGATGTTGCAACCTTTGTTGCTCACGGAGCTGCGCAAATCGGTATTGTGGGGTCTGATGTTATTGATGAGTTCGACTATTCTGAGCTTTATGCGCCGGTTGACCTCGGCATCGGGAAATGTCGTATTTCTGTGGCCATGCCAAAGGGAGCCATGAATGTTGCGAACAGCGGTCATGTTCGTGTTGCAACAAAATATCCATCAACGACAAGCCGCTACTATCAGGGGCTGGGTGTCCAGGCTGAATGCGTGAAGCTGAACGGCGCCATGGAATTGGCGCCATCGCTCGGGCTGTCTGCAAGAATCGTAGATCTCGTTTCGTCAGGTAAAACACTTGTCGAAAATGGCCTGATTGAGACAGATGTCATTTCACAAGTGTCGGCCCGCCTGATTGTAAATCGGGCTGCATATAAGATGATGAGCGGCATGATTCCTGCAATGGTCGAGCGATTTCGACAACTGGCTGCAGCTCGTGCAGCGGCTTGATGCATCCTCCCAGGGCTTTGCGGACGCCTTTGACCGCCTCGTTGAGGGCCGACGGGAAGCCGATGCCGATGTCTCAACGATCGTTTCGCAAACAATCAGGCAGGTCAGGGATCGCGGCGATGTAAGCTTGGTGGAGCTGACTGCGCGCTTTGATGGTTTTGATCTGAATACGCATGGATGGCAGGTCGACAAGGTCCAGTGCAAGGCTGCCTATGATGGCCTGGCACCCGATTTGCGCGGTGCACTGGTTCTGGCGGCTAAGCGTATCCGTGCTTACCACAAGGCGCAACTTCCCAAGAATCGAGATTATCGTGACAGGCAGGGGGTGCGCTTGGGAGCCCGGTGGAGCGCAGTCGATGCTGCCGGCATTTATGTGCCAGGTGGCAGAGCTTCATATCCCTCCTCGGTGTTGATGAATGCCATTCCGGCAAAGGTGGCAGGCGTAGGCCGTCTCGTAATGGTCACCCCCACCCCGCAAGGTGAAGTCAATCAAACCGTGATGGCTGCTGCCCATTTGGCTGGTGTCGATGAAATCTGGCGGATTGGTGGCGCACAGGCAATCGCGGCATTGGCTTATGGGACCGAGCGAATCGCTTCCGTTGATGTGATCACCGGCCCAGGCAATGCCTGGGTCGCCGAAGCAAAGCGGCAGCTCTACGGCGTGGTGGGTATCGATATGGTGGCAGGCCCCTCGGAGATAGTGATACTCGCCGACGCAAAAAACCGGGCAGACTGGATCGCGGCAGACTTGCTTAGTCAGGCCGAGCATGATCCGACCAGCCAGTCCATCCTGTTCACCGATGATGCAGCCTTTGCCGACCAGGTAGCAATCGAAGTCGAAGAGCAGTTGGGCCAACTTGCGACCGAGGCTGTTGCTCGGAAAAGCTGGACTGACAACGGTGCTATCATTGTTGTCAATCAGCTTGAAGAGGCAATGCCGCTTGTCAACCGTTTGGCGGCTGAACATCTGGAGCTGGCAGTTGATGACGACCGGGCAGAGACGCTTTTTGCTTTGGTTCGGCATGCCGGTTCGGTTTTTCTGGGCAGAATGACGCCTGAGGCCATCGGTGACTATGTTGCCGGACCAAACCATGTACTGCCAACAGGCAGGCGAGCGCGATTTGCGTCTGGACTCTCGGTGCTCGATTTCATGAAACGCACCAGTTTCATCGCGCTAGACGGTGCAGCAGTGGCAACCATCGGTCCAGCTGCCGCCACACTTGCAGATGCTGAAGGATTGCCAGCGCATGCGCTGAGCGTAAGGAAAAGATTATGAGTAAGACTTCCAAGGCTCGTTCTGCTGCCC
>JBATDO010000240.1:0-4768 GCA_049663505.1 Sphingorhabdus sp. | reverse complement strand
GGATACATAATGGTATGGCGAGGAGCAGCTGAGACACGACATCGGGTGGAGTCAGAACTGCGGCAATCGCGAAAGCGCCAACGATTGCGTATCTCCTGGCACCTTTGAGTTGTTGAAGCGATACGATTCCGGCTTTCTCGAGCAACATAAGCAAAACGGGTAATAGAAACGAAATGCCAAACCCAAAGATAAACTTCATGATAAAGTTCAGGTAGTTATCGACGCCCGGCAATGCTTCTTGCTGGACGCCGCCCACGTCCCCTCCAAAACCCAACAGATATTTCAAGGCGATCGGGATCGCCATGTAATAAGCCATGGCAGCGCCTGCAGAGAATAAGACTGGAGTGGCAACTAGAAATGGCAGAAATGCACGTTTTTCTTTGGAATACAGCCCGGGTGCGACAAATTTCCAAAGCTGGGTTGCAAATACAGGAAATGAGAAGAATGCCGCGGCAAAAAACGCGACCTTGATTTCGACAAAAAAAGCCTCGAAAATTGCGGTGTAGATCAACTTTTCCTGTCCGGCCGCCAATAGCGGCTGAACCAGGAATCCAAATATGGCACGCGCAAAATAAAGTGAAGCACCAAAAGCCACTGCCAGAGCCAAAACCGACCAAAGCAAGCGCCTTCGTAACTCGATGAGGTGGTCGAGCAACGGCATTTTGCTATCTTCAAATTCGCTCATGTCACTGAATCAGTCTTGGGCTTGCGCTTGGTTCGTGGCTTGCGCCCAGGGGACGGCTGTGGAGCGGTTACAGGGCTTGCTTCTATTTCTTCAACCGCCGGCTCAGGCGGAAAAGCCTGCATGATCCGTTCATTTTCGGCTTTCCATTTTTTTTCGAGGTCTTGCAACTCGGACTCGCGCACCATCTCGTCAAATCCAGATCGAAATTGCGCTGCAACTGCCCGAGCTTTGCCGACCCACTTTCCCACTGCACTTAGCACGCGGGGCAAGTCCTTTGGCCCAATCACCACAAGTGCCACGAGCATTACCAGCAAGAATTCGGACGACGCGATATCGAACATATCAGGCCCTCGGCTTCGCGGGCAAGGTCACCATGACATTCACGAAATCAGCCTTGCGTCTTGTCGGTCTGCTTTTCAGCATCAATAGTCGTCGACGCACCGATTTTTGGCGGAGCTTGAGGAGATTCATCCTCTTCACTCATGCCCTTTTTGAAGCTCTTGATACCCTTTGCAACATCGCCCATCATATCGGAAAAGCGGCCCTTGCCAAAAAGCAAGAGAACCAAAATACCAACAATCAGCCAGTGCCAGATACTCAAACCACCCATTTCATACTCCTAACGGGGACAACTCCCCGGCTAGGGCGACCCAAGCCACCCTGCTCTGCAATATAGCATCTAGTCATTGTCTTGTGCAATTTCCAGTTCGGTCTCGTTTTCGTCTCCGAAATGCATGTCACCTAGTGCCATATCTATAGGGTCGAGCAAGCCGGCGGCCTTCAATTCATCGATACCTGGCAAATCTTTTCGACTGGCCAACCCAAAATGCACCAAAAAGCCAGGCGTCGTGGCGTAAATCAGGGGCCGCCCAGGCACTTCGCGACGACCAGCGGGGCGGATCCAGTTCGCTTCCATCAGTACATCGAGCGTCCCTTTCGAAATTTGTACACCGCGTATTGCTTCAATCTCGGCACGGCTGACTGGCTCGTGATAGGCAATAATCGCTAAAGTCTCGACGGCTGCACGACTTAGCTTGCGACTGTCCTCTCGTTCACGACGAAGTAGATAGGCCAGATCGGCGGCCGTCTCAAAGTGCCATGTATTGCCTCGTTGAACGAGCGCGATACCGCGCCCGGCATAATGCGCATTTAATATAGACAAAGCCGCTGCAACATCCACTTGGTCACCAACATAACCGCGTATTTGCTCAATTGTCATGGGCTGCTCGGCAGCAAACAAAGTTGCCTCGACCGCACGAATGTCAATATCGTGTTCGATCATCATTTTACTGCCCTGAGATATAGTGGCGCAAAGCTATCTTCTTGCTGTAGGTCCACCTTACCGCGCCGCGCCAGTTCAAGGGCAGCGACGAAGCTTGATGCAAGTGCTGAGCGACGCAATGCGGGTTCAGAAAAGTGAGGTAGGAACGCTCTGATATCCGTCCAGTTGACGGCGATCCCGATCATTTCGGAAACCCGATTTAGCGCATCCTCAAGCGTCATCACGGCACGGCGCTTCACAACATGGAGCATAGGTTGGGTTCGTGCCCGAACCTGTGCATAGGCTGTTATCAAGTCAAAATATGCGCATTCCCTTGACCTCGACTTCACGATTCGCAAACCTTCAGGGCATCCGCGCAAAAAGATATCGCGACCAATTCGATCACGCGCCATCAATCGCGCACCACTCTCGCGCATCGCATTCAGCCGCTCCAGCCGCAACTGCAATCGAAATGCCAGTTCCTCCGGCGAAGGATCGATGGTTGGATCCTTGGGCAGGAGCAAAGCCGATTTCAAATAGGCAAGCCAAGCAGCCATGACCAGATAGTCTGCAGCAAGCTCGAGTTTCAACGCACGCACTTCGTCGATAAACACGAGATATTGTTCAACCAGTGCCAGTATCGATATCTGGCGCAAATCAACTTTCTGGTTGCGCGCCAACGTCAGCAGCAGATCAAGTGGCCCTTCCCACCCGTCAATATCGATAGTCAAAACGTCGGCATTCAGTGCGTCGGAGGTACTCTGGCGCTCAATGTCATCTAAGAACAGTTCCTGGGTCACGCAGCGCCGGTCACTGCATGTGTGAGCTTGCTGTGGGCAGATTCACCTGCAATCGCCAGCAATTGATCACGCTTTACAAGCAGGTCATCCAAACGTGCCATGTCAAAATCAGGCATCGCGCATGCCATCGCCCGTTCAAGTCGCAAATGTGCTGCGTCGCCAATCTCAGGCAAACGATCAGCAATCGCAACCATTTCTTCAAACCGTCCCCAGCAATTGAGCGCGATATCACATCCGGCCGCTATGCAATCAACAGCTCTGGTTGATACGTCGCCCGACAGGGCATTCATATCGAGATCATCGCTCAACAGGAGCCCGTCGAAACCGATTCTGCCTCGAATAATGCTTTCGATGACAGTCGGCGACATAGTTGCACATCGTTGCGCATCCCACGCATCGTACACCACATGTGCGGTCATGCCTATCGGCGCTCCGCTCAGCATACGAAATGGTGCAAGATCCTGAACGAGATCTGCCTCGCTGGCATGGACATGTGGCAATTCATGATGGCTATCGACTACGGCACGCCCTTGACCAGGCATGTGCTTGACCACACCAACGACGCCTCCTGATGCCAATCCGTCAAGTATCGCCCTACCCAAAGATGCAACACGCGATGGATCGCTTCCCAACGCTCGATCCCCTATCGCAGAATGGGTTTCCGGGACACGCACGTCGAGCAGCGGCGTACAGTTGACGTTTATCCCAACTTCGCTCAGCATGAGCGCTATCGCTTCGGCATTGCACCGCGCTGCTTCGATTGCGGTCATCGGCGCAATATCATACAAAGCGTCAAATACTCCTCCAGCGGGAAACTCTGGCCATACAGGTGCGCGCATTCTCGCAACCCTGCCACCCTCCTGATCGATTGAGATCAGTACATCTGACCGGCCATGCAAAGTGCGCAAGCTGTCGGTCAATGAGAGGAGTTGGGCGCGATCCTCGACGTTGCGCTTGAACAGGATATAGCCAGCAGGTTCCACGTCGAGAAACAGACGCTTCTCTTCGTCAGTCAGGGCAAGGCCGGAAAGGCCAAAAATAACGGGCTTCATACGACCAGATGCTAAGGCTGAACATCCTGCAAAACAAGCGCGGAACGGCGGTCTGCCAGGTCAAAACTGTGCATAACCGCGCACCGATTCAATTGCGCATGCTACCTAGAAAGTCTAATTTGCCGACCGGCACGCCCTTCATGCGCAGAATGGCATATGCGGTGGTGTGATGGAAAAAGAAATTGGGTACAGCAAACCCGTAGACATAACTTTCCCCGGTAAACGGAATATCGCCGCTAGGTGTCTGCAAGATCACATCCGCGTGGTCACGCCCTTCGAACATTGCAGCTGGCGTTGCCCTGAGCAAGTCAATGGTCTTGGTTAAACGCTCCTGGAGCTCATCAAAGCTGCTCTCTTCATCGGGCATCGTCACATTGGGCATCTGGCCAACGCGGACAACAAGACCTTTGGCTGTATCGCTTGCTCGCTGCACCTGCGCAGTCAATGGCGCCATGTCCTCGATCAAACGCGCATCTAGCAACTCCCAATGGGCAATGTTGCTATCTTCGGCAAATGCCTTTCCCTTTTCGAGTATTGCCGAAAGGTTGGTTAATGCTCGGATAAACACAGGGACTGAAGCGTCGTATAGTGCAGATGTCATGAAATACTCCCATTGATTAACGCAGTATAAGTTGCGATTTGCAACTAATCAATCTCCGGGCATCAAAAACGGATATTTAAAACACGTTCATGCAGACGAAGCATGCGGCAGCGCTGGATAGCCGCCTCATTCGGGTTACACCGACACCGTGATATCCTTGGAGCCCAGCGCGCCGAGTTCACCAGATACCCTTGCTTTGCGACCATAGACTAGCTCGAACAACGGACTAGCCATCATCGTCGTTACTATCGCCATCATTACCAGCATCGAAAAGAGGGTTGGACCTATAATACCCTTTTGCAAACCAATATTGATGATTATCAGTTCCATCAAACCGCGCGAATTCATCAACGCACCAATACCCAATGC
>JBATDO010000239.1:0-3106 GCA_049663505.1 Sphingorhabdus sp. | reverse complement strand
ATCACCAATTATGAGTTCGCGCTGACCGCGCCCAACAGGAACAAGCGCATCGAGTGCCTTCAGGCCGGTTTGAACCGGTTCGTTCACTGACTGGCGAGGGATGATGCCCGGCGCCTTCACTTCAACTCGGCTGCGCTGGGTGGTCTTCAGCGGTCCCTTGCCGTCAATTGGGTTACCGAGGCCATCGACAACACGACCGAGCAATTCCTTGCCCACGGGAACGTCCACGATGGTTCCGGTACGCTTAACGACATCCCCTTCCTTGATCTCGGCATCGGAGCCGAAAATCACAACACCGACATTGTCGGCCTCGAGGTTCAAAGCCATGCCCTGAATGCCATTGGCAAACTGAACCATTTCACCAGCCTGGACATTGTCGAGGCCATGAATACGGGCGATACCGTCACCAACCGACAGCACGCTGCCGACTTCTGAAACCTGTGCTTCAGTGCCGAAATTGGCAATCTGAGCCTTGATGACTTTTGAAATTTCTGCGGCGCGGATGTCCATGTTTAGCCTTTCATCGCTGTCGCGAGGGTATTGAGACGGGTTTTGATTGAAGTGTCGATCATCTGGCTGCCGATTTTAATGGTCAGGCCGCCAAGAAGCGACGGGTCGATTTTGCTGGTAATGGCAACATCGCTACCAACGCGAGCCTTCAGTTGGTCTGCAAGCTTTTTGCTTTGTGCAGCCGTCAGGGCGCGGGCCGATGTAACTTCTGCGGTCACTTCGCCGCGATGGGATGCTGCAAGTGCCGCAAAGGCACGTGCCACCGATCCAGTTTCGGACAGGCGACGATTTTGCGCCAGCACACCCAGAGTGTTTGCCGTCAGCTTGTCGAGCTTCATCGCTTTGGCAACTGCTCCGACAGCCTTTTTTGCATCTTCCCGGCTCAATACCGGATTGATGGTCAGCGCACGCAGATCATCCGATTCGCGCAGCGCAGCAGCAACGCTGACTAAGCTTTTTTCGACTGTGTTGATGACTTTTGCATCACGCGCCAATTCGAACAGCGCCGTCGCGTAACGGCCTGCAAGACTGGCTTGAATATTAGCACTCGTGCCGCCGGAATGATCCACGCTGATAAGGTCCTTGAACAGACTGGAGATAATTTAATGACCGGCAGCCGGATATACACCCACCGCGTTGTCGCGGCGCGCCTAGCACTGGATTTGTTGCGATGCAAGATGGGGATTTTCGGCTTGTGGTAACTATCTATGCATGCTGAAGTTGTTTTGGCGCATCAGTCGGGACTGGAGGGAGTTTGGAACTCATGGGAGAAATGGTCAAAATGAAGATGGCAGACGGTGCTGAGATTGCCGTTTTCCATGCCGATCCCAAAGGTGAGCGGCGCGGCGGGCTCGTTCTCATCCAGGAGATATTTGGTGTCACGGACCATATTCGTGAGCTGGCTCAGGAATTTGCAGATGATGGGTATGAAGTTTTGGCTCCGAGCCTGTTCGACCGCGAACATCCGGGCTTCGAGGCAGAATATACTGGCCCTGATTTTGAGCGGGCAGTGCAGTTGGCGCGTGAGTTGCACCCCTTCACACAATCACTCGATGATGCGCAAACATGTATTGATGAACTAAAACAGCGCGGAAGAGTCTTCATTACAGGCTATTGTTATGGCGGGTCGGTCGCGTGGGCCATGGCTGGGATCAGCGATGATCTCGCTGCCGCGTCGGCTTATTATGGCAGCCTGGTTCCAACGCTCTACGCGGACAAGGCGCCAAAATGTGCAACCATTGCCCATTTTGGACGATACGATGCATCGATTCCCATGGAAAGCGTAGAGTCGCTGATCGCCCGGAACCATCCGACGGCTCAGATCTTCGTCTACGATGCAAATCACGGCTTCAATTCTGACCGGCGCAAGGATTATCATGCCCCGAGTGCGGACCTTGCCAGAGAGCGGACATTGGCCCTGTTCAAAGCATGCGGGGGCTGAAAGCATTGCCTGCACTGCATTGGTTGGTGATTGGGCCTTCGATTTTGTTGGGTTGAAGTGTTGATACGTGCGTTGCTTGGGCAGCAATATCGGAATTTTTGCATCAGTTGCCAAATAACGGCATGAAGTTCCAGGTGCCTATTCAGCGGCAGGCCTGCAGACAGATGACGGGCTTACGTCGAGTGCTGCGTAACGCCACTCCGGAAAGGCCTTGATATTGATATCCTTCCCAGCCGATCCGGCACTCCATTGAATCTAAACACGTCAGTTCTGAAGGTTATTTTGAAAGCAAGTTTCGGGACGCTGCGGTTCTAGAGAAAGTATATCCAGGTCATGCATCATCATTGGAGAAACATATGACCTATCGGATTTCTGGATTGCACCGCGAACAATTTGCTCACCTCATCGGTGGCAGCGAGGAAGCCATCGCTGCAGCTGGCGCTATCCGAGTGATCGCCAATGCCGACTTTGGTTGGCCCTGCCGCATAAGTCTGAAAGACGCAAAGGCTGGAGATCGATTGATTCTGTTAAACTACACGAGCCACGATGTAGCCACGCCGTATAGGTCGTCTTATGCGATATATATCAACGAGCACCTAGAAGCCCCGGCGATTTATACTGACACGATCCCTCCAGTATTCGAGGGGCGTGCGATGGCATTTCGCGCATTTGACATGTGCGGGTTGCTTCACAGCGCCGCACTAGCCATGCCCGGAGAGTCCGATGCAAAAATCCGGGCCCTATTCGCAGCGGACGAAATCGCATATATTCATGCCCACAACGCTGCACACGGCTGTTTTGCAGCAAGGATTGAGCGGTCATGAGATCGGAGGCCGAATTGGACAGGCAGGGGGTCATTGACATTGACTGGGCATTTGCAGCCTTTTACTCTAGGGATCGTGTGCTCGACGGACAGTTTTTTGGTGCGGTCAAAACGACTGGAATATACTGCAAGCCCAGTTGCCCGGCACGCCGACCGTTGCGTGATAATATCGAGTTCTTCTGGACTAGTGCGCAGGCTAGGGCAGCCGGTTATCGGGCATGCATGCGTTGCAATCCCGATGATGTAAGTCGCGATCGAGCAGCTGTGGTCAAGGCCTTGACTCTCATCGAGCAGTGCGACCAAAAACTCTCGCTCGCGCAACTTGCAAAGGC
>JBATDO010000238.1:0-3002 GCA_049663505.1 Sphingorhabdus sp. | reverse complement strand
TGCCACGGTTGCCCAAGCATATATCCCCGTAAGCCCCACAAGCAGCGTTCCCCAGATATACAAAAGCACTGTACGGCCTTCAAACCAGTAAGCCCAGTCACTCGTCCCGATATGGTAATCAAGTGGACCGCCATTGTTCATCAATATGAACGGCGGATAGCACATCAAGGCCGCGACCCATCCGGCAAGGAAGGGATTGGCGCTTCTGATATGGGCGTCTAACGGCTTCAGGGTCAATATATAGCCCACGGTTGCAAATTGCACGTCGACGAGAAACATCGCAGTTATGAGTGCGTTTGCGAGCCAAACCGGGTTGGTCGCCACCTCGGCGAAGTCCATGTTGACGATGTCATGGAAACCGCCTGGTACAATCGAAATCATGAAGGCCAGGAAGAACCCCTTAACCGCCCACGCACGCAAGTGATGAAATATTTCTGCAGCTTTCCAGTCGTCGCGGCCCGCGATCCACGCTCCCATGTGCCAAGCACCATCGCGCGGGACTATCAGGTGCCGATCGAGCCAGACGATATATGGTACCGAGATAATGATCAGTGGAATGGCTGCGACGGAAAACATTGCCATCGAGAAATCATAGGGCGGCACCCAGTACCAGCGGCACAATCCGTAGATTGCGGCAATTGCCGCCCAGGTCGCCCAGAGCCCCGTGATCTTGATGATGCTCGTATCAAGAACGTCTGCCACCGGCCGACGAAGCGACCAGTCGATTCCCGTCGAAGGACGAAGGTGCACCTTGTCGACAAGCACCGACCACAGCAGCATCGGCAGCCCACATAAAACAAGTGATGCCATTGCAGAATATGGACCATCAGCCAAATCAGGCCAGCCGGCAAAACCGAGTGCCTGCATCGTCGCGCCAAAATTTCGCGCAAGCAGAACAGAAAGGGCGAGACCCAGCAAACCCGTCAGGCCGACAGCGGCACTGACAGCGGACACGGGCCTGGGATCGGCGGCTAGGACCGGGCTTTCATTCACTTCGCTTGGTTAACCGGAATTGGTTAAGAAATGCGTGCCAACGCTCAGTTTTTCCGCTGCCCCAAAAGCCGGAGTCGCAGTGCATTCAATTTGATGAAACCCTCGGCGTCTTTCTGGTCATAGGCACCTGCATCATCTTCAAAGGTCACAACCTTTTCTGAATACAGGCTTTGTGGAGATTTGCGGCCAACGACACTCGCCATGCCCTTGTAGAGCTTGAGACGAACCGTTCCGGAGACGTGTTCCTGACTGTGGTCGATCGCGGCCTGCAGCATCTCGCGCTCTGGCGAGAACCAGAAGCCGTTATAGATGAGCTCGGCATATTTCGGCATCAGCTCGTCCTTTAGATGCGCAGCACCCCGGTCGAGCGTGATACTCTCGATCCCGCGGTGCGCGCGCGCATAGATCTCACCGCCGGGCGTCTCGTACATGCCGCGCGATTTCATGCCGACATATCGATTCTCGACCAGATCGAGGCGACCTATTCCGTGCTTGCGACCGAGTTCGTTGAGCGCGGTTAGCAACATCGCCGGCGACAGTGCCTGGCCGTTGACAGCCACGCCATCACCCCGTTCAAAATCGATGGTGATATACTCAGGCGTATCCGGCGCGTCTTCAGGATTGACCGTGCGAGAATAAACGTAGTCGGGGGTTTCATCCCAAGGATTTTCGAGTACCTTACCTTCAGAAGATGTGTGCAAAAGATTGGCATCAGTGGAAAAAGGGCTCTCGCCACGCTTGTCTTTTGGTACTGGTATCTGGTGCTGTTCAGCCCACTCAATGAGACGCGTCCGGCTGGTCAGATCCCATTCACGCCAGGGCGCAATCACCTTGATATCCGGGTTCAGTGCATAAGCCGAGAGCTCGAACCGTACCTGGTCATTGCCCTTGCCCGTTGCGCCGTGCGCGATTGCGTCGGCACCGGTTTCCTTTGCGATCTCGATCAGTCGCTTGGAGATCAGCGGCCGTGCAATCGACGTTCCGAGCAAATAGTCCCCTTCATAACGGGCATTTGCACGCATCATCGGAAACACGAAGTCGCCTACAAACTCTTCGCGCAGGTCGTCGATATAGATATTGTGGTCTGGCACTCCCATGAGCACGGCTTTGGCCCGGGCTGGCGCCAGTTCCTCACCCTGCCCGAGATCAGCCGTGAATGTTACGACCTCACAGCCATATTCTACCTGCAACCATTTCAGGATAACGCTGGTGTCGAGACCGCCTGAATAGGCCAGAACGACTTTCTTGATGCTGTCTTTTTTCATCGAACCTTCCGAAGCTGAACTCAGGCCGGCGCCTAACAGCTTAGCCGCCGTTCCACAACTCCCACAACTGCCAAAGCCCCAGAAAACCGAACATCGAGGCCGCAATCCTGTGAACGACCGTCAACGATATCCTTTCCACCAGCTTTTCACCGAAATATACAGCCGGCACGTTCGCGATCATCATGCCGAATGTGGTTCCGGCCGCGACAGCGACTACTGAATGATATTGAGCCCCCAGTGCAATTGTTGCAACCTGTGTCTTGTCTCCCATTTCCACCAGGAAGAACGCAATTGCCGTCGCGATAAATGCTCCAGGACGAGTGACTACCTTCATGTCATTATCGACACTGTCAGGCACCAGTGTCCAGGCCGCCATGACAAGAAAGCCAAATGCAATCGCGTACCGGAATAGATCGCTTGCAAAGAATCCTGCCAAGGCGCTTCCGGCCCAGGCCGCGAGCGCATGATTGGCAATGGTTGCAACGAATATGCCCCCTATGATCGGCAACGGTTTCTTGAACCGCGTAGCCAGGAGAATGGCAAGCAACATTGTCTTGTCGCCGATCTCGGCAATCGCCACGAGAATCGTAGAGGTGAAGAAGATGTCCAAAATGAATTCCAGGGTCAGGCAGTTTGGTAAATGACGCAATGCCACCAACAACCCCGCCCGACTGGAACGGATTGCCGGTGCCATTGGTCTCGCCTTGAACCACTTGTCAGTGATCCCAGTTGCACCACGACCTC
>JBATDO010000237.1:0-7437 GCA_049663505.1 Sphingorhabdus sp. | reverse complement strand
CCCCAGACCAGGTCGAAAAACTCTGCACGATTTTCAAGGCAGAATGCAACCGTGTCGCCATGCTGCAGGCCGAGTGCGCGAAACAGGTGAGCCACCTTGTTTGAACGGGCATCCAGCTCTCCATATGTGATGGTCTTGCCTGAGCCTGCCATGATGACTGCGGGCTTGTCGGGATTGCTAACGGCATGGATGACGGGATGACCCATGGTTCAGCTTCCTGTCCATTTTGGCTTGCGCTTCTCGGCGAAGGCCATCGCTCCCTCACGCGAATCGCTTGATGTAAACACGGGCGTGCAAATCTCGGACTGCTTCTGCCACATTTCAGCAGAACTCCAGTCGGGGCGTTCGTTGATGACGCGCTTGGTCGCGATGAGCGCCAGCGGTCCATTTGCGGCGATCCTGGCTGCAAGTTCAAGCGCACTATCGATCGCAGCGCCATCGGTCAGGCGATTCACGAACCCGATCTCATAAGCTCTTGCGGCAGAAATGAAATCTCCCGTGAGCGCGAGCTCCATCGCCATGCGCTTGCCAATGATTGACGGCAACGCAAGCAAACCGCCCGCAGCCGCTACAAGGCTGCGCTTCACTTCCGGGATTCCGAACTGTGCCTTGTCATTGGCGACCAGCAGGTCGCAGGCAATGGCAATCTCCATCCCCCCGGCAAGAGCATAGCCTTCAACCGCCCCTATCAGCGGCTTTTTTGGTGGTGCCTCTATGAAGCCCGCAAAGCCCTTGTTCTTGATACTGGGCAATTCTCCCTTGAGAAATGCCTTCAAGTCCATTCCCGAGCAGAAGGTCCCGCCAGCCCCTGTGATGATGCCAGCATTGAGGTTACTGTCCTCGTCGAGCTGTTCCATGGCTGCCGCCACGCCTTGTGCCACTGCCTGGTTGACTGCATTTTTTGCTTCGGGCCGATTGATGGTGATGATCAGGACACCATCTTGTGTCTGCGTTAAAACTTCGCTCATTCGTTCACTCCCAAATGTTTGCCCAAGCGTCAGCGCCCCTTGGGCAGGCCAAGCACATGTTCGCCGATGATGTTTTTCTGGATCTGGCTCGTACCGCCGCCGATCGTCGCCGAGAAACTGTTGAGATATGCCCGGTGCCAATATCCGTCATCAACGGCATTCTCGTCCCCGACATAATAGCCAGCGCGCGTACCCTGGAACTGCAGCGAGAACTCGGTGAGTTCGCGCACCAGCTCGGTACGAGCAAGCTTGTTCATGAGCGCGAGCCCCATTGGTCGGTCGCTCGTCAGCGGCGCCATGCGCCTGCGCTGGTTGTTCAAGTTGAGCGCCTGGATATCAATCATATAGTCGACCAGGCGGTCGCGAAGTACGGGATCATCGAGCACCGGCTTACCCCCGCGCTTCGAGGTCCGCGCCAGGTCAACGATGCTCATCACGTCCATTTCCTTGACGAAATATCCACCCACCGGATTGACCTTCGCGCCGCGCTCATATTCAAGCGTCTTCATCGCGACCATCCATCCCTGCCCTTCTTCGCCGACCAATCCAGATGCCGGAATGCGCGCGTCGGTGAAAAAGCACTGGGTGAAGCCATATTCACCGGTGAGCTTCTTCAGCCGCCGTGTCTCAACGCCTGGAATCTTCATGGGAGCGAGGAAAAAACTTAAGCCGGCATATTTGCTCGGTCCGTCGTTCGAGGTCCGCGCCAGCAGGATCATGTAGTCGGCACGATCGCCCAATGACGTCCAGATTTTCGAGCCGTTAATGAGATAAGAATCCCCATCGCGCACGGCCTTGGTCTGCGCGCTGCCAAGATCGGAGCCATGTTCTGGTTCAGAGAAACCCTGGCACCAAATCTCTTCTGCACTGAGCATCGGCTTGATGAAACGACGCTTGTCCTCTTCGCGTCCGATATCGAGCAACAAGGGCCCAGTCCAGCCATTGGCGATCGCGTTGAGCATGATGGGCGCATCGTGCGTCTTCATGATCCGAGTGGCGATACGCTGATATTCAGGATGCATGCCGTAGCCGCCATATTCGGTAGGCCAGCTCATTCCCAGATAACCCGCTTCGTAAACCTTGCGTTGCCATTCGCGCAGAAAATCGAACTGCTGGTCGGTTGAAACCTCCATGAAGGTGAGCGGCAACATGAAGCCGGGATCACGTACCGTGTTTTCAACAAACCAGGCCTCGCACTGGGATTCAAAATCGGCAAGTTCTCGTGAACTGGGTTTTGGCATTGCTGATTCCTCTCTCGCCTGTTTAATTGCGCGATTAAATCACGGATTGCAAGTCTCAGCCTGATTTTTTGAAAGGGGCCATTTCACCCAGAAATTCTATTTCTCTCTCCATTGCATGTGTTTCGCGTTCGAGGAAATCTGCAACAGCCAACCGGAAGCCCTTGTTGGCAATATAATGCGCAGAATAGGTCGGCACGGCTTCATAACCGCGCGCCAGCTTGTGCTCTCCTTGTGCCCCCGCCTCGACCCTCTTGAGACCATGCGCGATCGCAAAATCAATGGCTTGATAATAGCACAACTCGAAATGGAGAAAGGCTATGTCGCGCGAACATCCCCAGTAGCGGCCATAGAGACAATCCTGGCTTATGAAGTTCAGGGCTCCAGCGACCGGCTCTTCATCCTGATAGGCAAGAAACAGCACGAGGCTGTCTTGCATTGTGTTGCCGATGATATCGAAGAAAGCACGCGTCAGATAGGGTCGGCCCCATTTTCGCGCACCTGTATCCTGGTAGAAAACCCAAAACGCGTCCCAGTGCTCTGCCTTGATCTCGCTTCCGGCCAGTTGCTCGATCCGCACCTGCGACTGAGCGCCTGCACGCTCTTTTCGAACAGCCTTGCGCTTGCGTGACGACAAGGCTGCAAGAAACCCCTCGAAGTCTGCATAATCCCGGTTTTTCCAGTGAAACTGGGTTCCGGTTCGAACCAGCCAACCAGCTTGCCGGAAAATGTCGAGTTCGGCTTCTTCCACGAAAGTCGCATGTGCCGAAGAAAGGCCATTTTGATCAACCACTGCTTGTGCCGCCTGCAATAGCGGCTGTGCATAGACCGGGTCCTTCACCAGCAGCCGCGGTCCAGGAACCGGGGAAAAGGGTGCTGCAATCTGCAACTTTGGATAATATCGGCCACCGGCGCGTTCAAACGCCTCGGCCCAGTGATGGTCAAAGACATATTCGCCCTGGCTATGCGTCTTGAAATAAGCTGGCAGCACTGCTGCCGGATTACCCTCAGAATCGCGCATGACGAGGGGTGCAGGAGACCAACCTGTACCTGGTCCGACGCTGGCCGACGACTCTAGCGCCGAGAGGAACGCGTGGCTGACAAATGGATTGCCGGACGGGTTCAGCGCATCCCATTGATCGGCCGGAATGTCACAGACCGTGTTGAGAAGTTCAGCCGAACGATCAGGCATCGCCTCTCCGCTGTTCCCGATCCTGTCCAGTACCGATCCCGATGCCGGACAGGTACAGCGACGATCTCAGCTGCATGCGCATGACCTAGGCGGCCCGGACCTGCACGACGCAGTCGATCTCGACCGTTGCATCAAGTGGCAAGACTGGAACGGCAACAGCGCTTCTCGCGTGCTTGCCCTTGTCTGCGAACACGGCTTCCATGAGATCGGATGCTCCATTGGCAACCTTGGGCTGATCGGTGAAATCAGCAGTCGAGGCAACGAAAACGCCCAGCTTCACGATCCGCTCGACCCTGTCCAGGCTCCCAAGCGCCTTCTTGATCTGGGCAATCAGCATGATTGCGCACGACCGGGCAGCCAGCTGGCCTTCCTCAAGGCTGCGGCTATCGCCAACTTTGCCTGTCATCAACTTGCCATCCACGAACGGGAGTTGCCCCGAAGTATATAGCATGCCTCCCGCCTCGACCGCAGGCACATAAGATGCCACTGGCGCTGCGGGTTCTGGAAGGATGATACCCAGTTCTGCCAACCTTGCTTCGATCATGATTCTACCTTTTCCAATATGGGCGCTCGCTGGCCGCCAGCCAGCCGCTCCCTGATCCAATGTTCTGCCTCACTCCACCGGTCGAGGCGTCCATGAGCCGACTTCGAAGGCTTGACCCGGTCCCACAACAAGGGCTCGCCAACAAAATGCAGGCGCCACACGTCAGGAAAATGTTCGCCCACCGATTCATGCTGGTGACCCAGGTCGTCCACGAAAACCGCAACATTGGGCTGATATTGTTCCAATATCCGCCCGAGTGCCTCGCCTTTGCCTCCCTGATTGGTAAAAACCGGGGCGTTGATACCCACCGCCTTCAGCTGCGCGGCGCGCGGAACGGCACGGTGGTCGAGCAAGTTGGTCAAAATCACGATATCAGCAACGTCTGAAAGACGCGCCAGCGCATTAACGGCTCCATCGATCGCCTGCTGGCGTTCCATTTCGGTGTCGAAAAATCCGTTCAGCAGGTCCCAGACCTGTCCGCGTTCAACCTGGGTCCCGTCATGCTTGTGCCTGAGCGCTTCCCCCCAATCGCCATGGACGAGGTCAAAATGAATCTGGTGCGCCTCATCGAGCCAGTCGCGAAAAGGAACGATCATGTGCAAAAGCACTTCATCGCAATCGGAGATCAATAGCGGGCGATTCATGTTTCCAGTTCCCGGCGTGCCGAAACAAGCACCGCTGGTGACACGCCAATCACCTCGGCACAGGCTAACAAATCGGGTTCATATGCCTCGAGAAAGGAAAGAATCGCGGCTTGCGTACTACGCTCGTTGATCGTTGCACGCAGGCCTCCAGGCGTCAGCCCGGTCAACGCGAGCAACCGTTCGGCGCGTACCTCGTCCATCAATGCCCAGGCCAATGCCTGGAATGCCATCCCCGACGCTTCCAACTTGCCATTTGTTTCATGCATCGCTTTGGCATATGCGAACCCTCATCAAGTGCAAAGGGTGGAATGCCGAAAATGGCCAAAAAAGTGATGATCGTTGAGGACAACGAGTTAAACCTCAAATTGTTCACCGACCTGCTGCGCGCGCACCAGTTCATCGTTGATGGCGTGCGTGACGGACGGCTCGCTATCGAGCAGGCAAGGGCATTTGCACCTGACCTGGTTATCATGGACATCCAGCTGCCGCATGTAAGCGGGCTCGACCTCATCGAAGCAATGCAGAAAGATGCCATTCTTTCGGCCATCCCCGTTCTTGCTGTCACAGCTTATGCTGGCAAGGGCGACGAAGAACGCATTCTTGGCGCCGGGGCACAGGGCTATCTTTCAAAGCCTGTCTCGGTAATGAAGTTTCTCGAGGCAGTCCGCGCGATTATCGGCTAATTTCAAGACAATCAATTTGCCGCGGTGCAATCAGCGTCGCGAATCAAAAAGGGCGCAAAAGCGCCCTGATCGAAATTCTGCAGTTTAACCAGACCGATATTACTTGATCTTGGCTTCCTTGAACTCGACATGCTTGCGCACGACGGGATCATATTTGCGAAACGTCATCTTTTCAGTGATGTTGCGCGGGTTTTTCTTCGTCACATAGAAAAAGCCGGTGTCAGCAGTGCTGAGCAACTTGATCTTGATCGTGGCTGGCTTCGCCATGGCCCATTCCTTCAAAGTTGAAAATTTTGCTAAAAAACTGCGCGGCAAAGCTGCCGCCCGGTTCACAGACCGGCGCCAATGCTGCCTTGAGCCGACAAAGTCAAGCCCTAGAGTCAGCTGGACCGCCAAATTGGCGGTCTTCACCGGTTATTAACCATGTTGGCGCACACCCTGAACCACAGGGAAACGGCAAGGGGGCTTTGCCATGAATATGGATCATGATCAGCAGTTACTGATTCGCGCAGAACTGAGCGACCTTCTCGAGGCATTGGTTCTCACGTCGTTCGAGACCAGTCCGCTTCAGTTCCTGGTGCGCCTCGAGAGTATCCGACAGACCGCAATCGCACATCACTTCACAGCCGTTGCCGAAATCGCCAGCGTGTTTGAAGCGACAATGCAGCGCGTTGTCCATCACGGCGGCGCTGATTCGGTAATCGGCAGTTTTACCGGCATACTCGGTGATGCCATTGGATGTTCTCAAGTAAGTCCGGCAGTCACGCAGTCATTGCTGGCTTCGGTCGCTGTCAGATTGCCGGGTTGAAATCCCGCAGTCATCGCAAAAGCCAATCAGTCGCCCAGCAATTCTAAGTCATGTCTTAACTCGCGGCTGCTAGTCATTGCAACATGGATGCATTGATCAGCACATTCCTGTCGGTACTGCTTGCCGAAATGGGTGACCGGACGCAGATCCTGGCCGCAGCCCTGGCGATTCGTTACCGTCACGATAAGACTGTCCTGGTTGGAATGTCACTTGCCACGCTTGCCAATTGCGCGATTTCCGCAATGGGCGGCTCGGTGATCGACGCCTGGATCAGTGAAGCGCCTGTAAAATTATTTGCCGCGATGGCCTATGTTTTTGCAGGTGTTGGCATGCTGCTTTGGCGACGCCCCGTCGACATATTGGAGAATTGGAAAACACCCCCTTTTCTTACTGCTTTCCTGGGACTTTTCATTCTCGAGTTCGGTGACAAGAGCCAATTCATCATCGCGGCCCAGTCCGCGCGCTATGACTATTGGTTCATGGTTGGCATCGGAGGTTTTGCAGCAATCATGGCAGCCGTCGTTCCCGCGGCTCTGCTTGGTGCTAGACTCTCCGATATCCTGCCATTGCGTGCGATCAGGCTAGGCGGGGGCATCGTGCTGACGCTGTTGGGTATCATCCTTGGCCTTCAGGCTTTCGGCCTGGTGTGAGCCGTTTTCGCCGCTGCAGCTGATCGATTCGGTCACTGTGACTAGACGAGGAACTTGCGTGGCGTATTGCCTGACATCATATTAAGGATGGCGGCCACTCAAGAAATTCCAAGGAGACGCAATATGGCTGCAGGCGATAACAGTAAAAAGGCTCTGGCAGACGCACTCAATGGCTTGCTGGCTGATTACTACGCACTCTATCTGAAAACCAAGAATTTCCACTGGCATGTCTCAGGCCCACATTTTCACGAATATCACTTGCTGTTTGACACTCACGCAGCCGAACTGATCGCGACCACTGACCTGGTTGCCGAGAGAGTTCGTAAGCTTGGTCAGTTCACGCTGACTTCAATTGGCTCGATTGCTGCCAAGCAAACGATCAAGGACAGTGATGAAAAGTCGGTTACAGCCGACAAGATGCTGGCAGAACTGCACGGTGATAATGAGGCCCTGGTAAAGGCGCTGAAGTCGGCCAAGCAACTCGCCGAGGACGCTGGCGACAACGCGACCGACGGCTTGCTCGACGATTGGACAGACCAGGCCGAACAGCGTGCCTGGTTCCTTGCTGCAACCATGGGCAAGGTCTGAACATAAAAGAGCGGGCGAAGCCATATAGCTTCGCCCGCTTTCATAACTGATTCGGAAATTGTTACTCTGCGAGAGCGCCGAGATTTGCAGCCGAATATTTGCCGCGGCGGTCGATTTCGATA
>JBATDO010000236.1:0-4298 GCA_049663505.1 Sphingorhabdus sp. | reverse complement strand
GTCGGGGGCCTTGCAGGTCTAAAAGAAGCTACCGCAGCCAAGCTCGTTGTGCGGGCAGAAGCAAGAGCCAGTTTCGAAAGCGGAGAGGCGAGTGACCAGGATCCTCAACATGGAACCCTACCTGGTTTTGGACCTGTCGCTGTCGACCAATTGATCCGCGATGGTGAAAATATTGAACTTGGTCCGATTAGCATGACAGCAATAGCTTCGCCTGGGCATGCACCTGGGGGTACGAGCTGGACATGGCGTTCGTGCAATGAAGAAATTTGCTATCAATTTGTTTATGCTGACAGTCTTGGAGCTATTGCCGGCGAGCAATATCGATTTTCTGACCATCCTGAATATGTAGCCTCGTTCAGAGCCACAATTGATACTATTGGAGGCCTCAGCGCATGCGATGTCATTATTTCTCCTCACCCCTCCCAAACTGCATTTTTCGAACGACTTTCAGGCAAGGCTCCCCTTGCCGACCCGAAAGGTTGCAGTAAATATGCAAGCGATGCCCGGGTTCGACTAGACGAGCGCCTCGCCCAGGAACGTATCCCATGAGTTGGAAACTCACCCTTCCCTGCACGCGTAAAGAAGCAGAAGCGTTACATGATGAAGACGAATGGATTGCACTACTCGATCCTGTCCCTTCCATCGTCGCTGAAGAAGTCGAAGCCTTCAATGATGCCAAATGGCGGATGGAAGCCTATTTCCCCACTGCGCCAAAACCAGATGTCATTGCGGCGATCCAAAGCCGGCTTCCCAGTGCCGCAAAAGCGGTCCCAAAGGTAGAAGAACTCCCGGACGAGGACTGGCTTGTAGTGAGCCAGCAAGGCTTGGAACCGGTCCAGGCCGGTCGATTTTACGTTCACACCTCCTCCAACTGCAGCAAAATCCCGGCGGGCGCGGTGCCGTTCCAGATTGAGGCCAGCAGGGCATTCGGTACAGGCGGTCATGAGACCACGAGCGGATGCCTTGCGATGCTGGACAGGATGCGCAATCACGGAATGCGTTATGATTCCATTGCCGATATCGGAACAGGTACCGGATTGCTTGCATTTGCTGCGCATCGCTTATGGCCTCGTGCACTTCTAACTGCCTCTGACATCGATCCGGTCAGCATTGATGTTACTGCAGTCAATGCATTTGTTAACGGAATTCCGTTGGGCACTAGCGCTGGAAGATTGGCCCTTTGCGTAGGCGCAGGCACCGACCATCGCTTGATCAGAAGCCGCGCGCCCTATGACCTTGTCATCGCAAATATCCTTGCAGGGCCATTGACCGAACTAGCACCGTCATTTCTTGCAGTAATGAAAGAAGGTGGCACGCTCATCTTGGCGGGTTTGCTCAACACTCAGGCAAACTCAATCATACGAACATATCGTCAGCATGGTTTCAGACTACAGGAGAGGTCAGAAAATGGGGATTGGCCTTGCCTGAGGCTTGTAAAGCGGCATAAATATTCATGGCAGAGGAAGATCCGCGCTGACGGCCGAACAAGCCAGCCACCGGGGGATTTTGGCACCTGGTAAATGCCCAGGGGGCCGACTAAGCTTGCCGCTGGTCAATGTAACAATTGTACGCCGATGTGGCATTGCTTCATTTTGCGGCATCAGTCATAGCAATGACCAATGGCCGCAGATTCCAAAACAATTGAACTCGATGATGCGCGACGCGCCAAGCTCGTCGATGCATTGATCAGGACAGGACGGGGCGACAGGACTGCATTCGAAACTTTGTACAAGACAACGTCTGCGAAACTTTTCGGAGTGTGCTTGCGTATCTTTCCCGACAGGATTGACGCGGAAGAAGCATTGCAGGACGCCTATCTTACCATTTGGAACAAAGCTTCGAGTTTTGAAGCGGGCCGCGCAAGCCCGGTAAGCTGGCTCGTCACGGTTACGCGAAACCGTGCAATAGATCGACTTAGGTTGCGAAGCAGGACCGGTTTCACATCGCTTGATCAAGCCAGCGAAATCGTCGATCCGGTTCCGTTGGCAGATGCCCAGTTGTTGGCCGCAAGTGAACAGGCTTCGTTGGCAGGGTGCATCGATGACTTGGAACAACGCGATGCACATTTTATTCGTAGTGCATTCATGGGTGGCGCGACCTATGCGGACCTGGCCAAGCGCGAAGGGCAACCGTTGGGCACTGTCAAAAGCAGGATCCGCAGAGCATTGATCAGGCTGAGACTTTGCCTTGAGGGCCAAGACATGGGGGATATGTCATGACGCTCAGTGAAGATGATATCGCATTGGCTGGCGAGTTTGCACTTGGTTTGCTTGATGTCCCTACCACGGCGCTCGCAGCGGCTCGGATATCGACAGATGGAGAATTTGGCCGAGAAGTTGAGGCATGGCGAACACGCTTTCTGCCGATGGTTGCAAACTTTGACACTCCTGTGAGACCCATTGTTTGGGAAGCCATCAACAATGCACTTCCTCCATCGACGGCGCAGGAAAATGGTTCGAGCGGCCTCACATTATGGAGAACCCTGACCGGGCTATCGGTTGGGATCGCTGCGATCCTCGGCATAATGCTGTTTCAACGCCCTACTCCAGTGACAACTCCTGCGCCCAGCACACAGCTTGTCGCCGCTCTCGGGAGCGACACCGGCAAGGCTGCTCTTACGGCGCGTTATGACGTGAATAGCGCAAAAATGTTGATCACTCCTGTGTCTCTCGATACCGGAATGCTGTATCCTGAACTATGGGTTATTCCCATTGAAGGCACCCCACATTCCTTGGGAATCGTCAGCAATGCCGGCGCGTCGGAAATAAGCATCAGCCCCCAAATGCGTGGTTTTATTGAACGAGGTGCAACGCTTGCGATCACACCGGAACCCAAGGGAGGAGGCCCTGGCGGCAAGCCGACTGGTCCTGTGATCGCCAGTGGCAAGATCGCCACGATTTGAACAACGGCCAAATTTGATGACATGTCCGCTTGCACTTAAAACTGGTATTCGTTCCTAAACACCTCGCGTTCTGACCGAATTTTTTCTCGCTCGTGCATCCGCGTCCAACCTGCCCCCGTTTCTTGAGTTGGCGCACCGAACTTCCGGTTGCGTTGAACGATAGGAATGAATGACATGAATGTTCGCACATCTACAAAGCTCGCTGTAATGATGGCATTGGCCACGACAAGCATTAGCGCCGCCTCTGTTCAAGCCAAGCACCATAATATTCAAAATCCAACCGTAGGCGGTGCCGCAATGTACCCAGCAAAAACCATCGCTGACAATGCGTCTGCCGCTCCCAACCTTACTACTCTCGTTGCTGCCGTAAAGGCAGCAGGCCTTGTCGAAACGCTTGCAAGCCACGGCCCTTTCACCGTATTTGCACCAACCAATGATGCCTTTGCCAAACTTCCCGCTGGTACTGTCGGGACCTTGTTGAAACCTGAAAACAAGGCTGCACTGGCAAACATTCTCACTTACCATGTCGTAGCTGGAAAATTGACCAGCAAGGACATAGTCGAGGCAATTGCCCAAGGTCGCGGTAGCGCACGTCTTACAACGGTGTCCGGCGGTACTCTCACGGCAAGATTATCGGGCAACAACTTAATCGTTACGGATGCCAATGGAGGGATGTCGCAGGTGAGCACGGTCGACGTGATGCAATCAAACGGTATCGTTCACGTGATAGAATCAGTGCTTCTGCCGTAAATTTGACGCGCCGGGAGCCAGTCGATTTGTCTCCTTCAATTCATCGACTGGCTCTCATCGCATATTCCTGGGTACCTTTGGTGATGACGAGGTCGCTTGAAAGAATGTCAGCGACTGCGATGTCCGAAAGGCCCTCAAGTTGGCTGTATAAAGGACCAAAATCGGTTTCCACGGTCACCTTGAGCAGATCATCCAGACTCGAAATCACGAAATAATTCTGTTGATAATCATCGATACGATAATGTGTGCGCATCACCCGCAACAGTTCAAAACCGAGTCGATTTGGGCTCGGATCATCGAGAGCAAAAATGCTTTCGCCAAAACTGGACACGATACCGGCACCGTATATTCGAAGCCCTTGGGGTTCACGGATGAGTCCAAATTCGACGGTATACCAATATAAACGGGCTAAATGATCGAGCGCACCAAATCCCAAAGACCTAAGGCCACCCTTGCCATAGGCAACCATATAGTCCGCAAAAACAGGGTCTGCCAGCATCGGAACATGACCAAAAACGTCATGGAAAACATCAGGTTCTTGCAGATAATCGAGTTGCTCAGGTGCACGAATAAAATTACCGGCTGGAAAGCGCCGATTAGCTAGATGTTCAAAAAACACATCGTCAGGGACCAGGCCTGGTACCGC
>JBATDO010000235.1:0-1968 GCA_049663505.1 Sphingorhabdus sp. | reverse complement strand
CGGCATATTGACCCACGGGCCCTATGCCTTTTCCAGGCATCCTGCATATTTGAGCAAGAATGCATATTGGTGGCTCGCGACGATGCCGTTTCTTGTCACAACTGCAAGCACGACCGATATGCTGCGTAACAGTGCGATCCTGGCGCTGGTCAGTGCAATTTATTACTGGAGGGCAAAGACCGAAGAGCGACATCTGCGTGCGGATCCTGCTTATGCTGAATATGCTGCCTGGATGGACAGAAACGCGCCGATACCGCGGTTGTTTCTAGCACTTCGCGATTTTGCCGGAAACCGTTTGCGCCGCGCTCGAATGGTACAGCCAGCCGAATAGCAGCCTTCCCTTTAATCGCTCGATTGATCCTGCTATCCTTTCAATGGGACACAGGAGAATCGATAAATGCATGATCTTGTTATTCGCGGTGGCACCGTTGTCGATGGGACTGGTGCTGCACCTTTTGCGGCCGATGTCGCGATCGATGGTGGACTGATCACGGCTGTAGGACACATCTCCACTCAGGGTCGTGAAGAGATTGATGCAACCGGAAGGATCGTTGCACCGGGATTTGTCGATATCCACACTCACTATGACGGACAGGCAACTTGGGACAGCGAGATGGGCCCATCAAGCTGGCATGGCGTGACGACCGTTGTCATGGGCAATTGCGGCGTCGGGTTTGCGCCGGCTCGTTCGGACCAGCATGAATGGTTGATTGGTCTGATGGAAGGCGTCGAAGACATACCTGGCACTGCTCTGGCGGAAGGCATGGCGTGGGATTGGGAGAGTTTCCCCGAGTATCTCGATGCACTTGAACGCCTTCCGCGCACGATCGATATTGGCACACATGTGCCCCATGGGGCATTGCGAGCCTTCGTCATGGGGCAGCGAGGCGCCGATAACGAGGCGCCAACCGACGCAGACATCTCCGAGATGGCACGGTTGGTAGAGGAAGGGCTGCGTGCAGGCGCATTGGGCTTTTCGACATCACGCACGGTGCTGCACAAGTCGATTGACGGCGAACTGGTGCCTGGCACCACTGCGACTGAACCCGAGCTGGTGGGAATAGGCAGAGCGATGGGCAAGGTCGGGCACGGCGTGTTCGAGTTAACCACTGACTTTTTGCCCGAATGGGATGAGTTTGGCTGGATGGAGAGGTTGAGCCGCGAGACAGGGCTCCCGATTGCCTTCACTATGCTGCAATCACCAATAAAGCAGATGCCGTGGACCGAGCAAATGGCTGCAATGG
This sequence comes from Sphingorhabdus sp., assembly GCA_049663505.1. Lineage (GTDB taxonomy): Bacteria > Pseudomonadota > Alphaproteobacteria > Sphingomonadales > Sphingomonadaceae > Sphingorhabdus_B. The sequence continues at coordinate 724 of JBATDO010000235.1, read as the reverse complement.
AGGTTGCCAACGACAATGGCGCAAACCTGGTCGCCGCCATCGGACTGCGCGGAATCGGCGTAATCATGAACTGGCGGGGAACCGTGCATCCCTTCATGCGCAAGCCGAGCTGGCAGGCGATCCAGACCCTGTCGTGGGATGAACAGAAAGCCAAGCTCCTGGATCCGGCCTTTAAGGAGCAGTTGCTGGCGGAAAATAATTTGCCGCCGCCTTCGCCAGACATGGCACCGTTTTTCATGCTGGTGACCGCGGCATGGGCAATGCAATTTCCGATGGGCGATAAGTTCAATTATGAACCAACCCGTGACGAGAGCGTATTTGGCTTTGCAAATCTGGCAGGCAAGGAATCTTCCGAATATGCATATGAAAAATTGATGGAAGATGACGCCAATGGCATGATCTATTTGCCCATTCTCAACTACATGGATGGCAATCTGGACTTTACCAGGGAATTGTTGCAGCGGGACGACATCGTTGCTTCACTCTCTGATGGCGGTGCGCACTGCGGAACCATTTGCGATGCGGCATCACCGACATTTCTGTTGAGCTACTGGGCACGCGATCGAAAGGCAGGGACCATACCAATCGAGCTGGCCATAAAGCGTCAGTGTCATGACACTGCACAGCTCTATGGTCTCAAGGATCGCGGAATATTGCGCCCAGGTTATCTTGCAGACGTGAATGTGATCGACTTCGAGGGTCTTAAACTCGAAAAACCGTGGCT
>JBATDO010000234.1:0-7469 GCA_049663505.1 Sphingorhabdus sp. | reverse complement strand
CAGCAGCGCTGCTGCTCGAGTGCTCGCTTCTTCGGTAGAACATCCAGCAATCATTTGCGGCAGCATGACATTCTCGAGCGCATCAAAATCAGGGAGCAAATGATGGAACTGATAAACAAAACCCAATTTTTCCCGGCGGATCTCTGTGTGCCGATCAACGCTTGATGCGCTGGCTTCCTCACCGTCAATCTTGATGGAGCCGGAAAACCCACCCTCCAACAAACCAACCGCCTGGAGCAATGTTGACTTTCCTGACCCTGATGGACCGAGCAATGCCACCATCTCTCCATTTGCGATCGACAAGTTAATGCCGCGCAACACGTGAATTGTGGCGTCCCCTTGAACGAAATGGCGCCTGACATCGACGAGTTCGACAATGTTACTCATAGCGCAACACCTGCACAGGATCCGTACTCGCTGCCTTGAGTGCTGGGTAAAGTGTTGCGAGAAAGCTGAACAACAATGCAAGGCCGCAAATTGCCAGCACCTCGAATGGGTCAGTTCGGCTTGGTAATTCAGTGAGAAACCGGATCGACGGATCCCATAGATTCTGACCCGTGACGAATTGGATTGCGTTCACTACCGACTGGCGGAAGTAAAGGAACACGAACCCAAGTACCATCCCTGCCACAATTCCTGCAGAGCCAATCAATAATCCGACCGTCATAAATATCTTGAGCAACGATTTGCGCGAAGCCCCCATCGTCCGCAAAATTGCAATATCGCGTGTCTTGGCGCGCACCAACATTATCAGCGATGACAAGATGTTGAATACGGCAACTAATACGATGATTGATAAGACGACAAACATTGCAACACGCTCAACGGCTAACGCTTCAAACAGCGACGCGTTCATGCTCTTCCAGTCGACAATGAGCCCCTTGTTGTCGATCTTCGGCAGCAAGGGAGCAAGGATCTGGTTCACCTTGTCAGGGTTTTCGGTCTTGATCTCGATCATGCCGATTTCGTCACCAAGCAACATGAGTATCTGGGCGCGTTCGATCGGCATGATTACGAAAGCCTTGTCGTAATCATAAACGCCAACTTCAAAAATGGCCGCGACTTCGTAAGATATCTCGCGCGGTACCGTGCCAAATGGTGTGCTTCTTCCTGCAGGATTGATAATGGTTATGCTCTGTCCGACCTGAACCCCCAGATTTTGTGCCAGTCGTGAACCAACTGCAACCTTGTCGCTATCGGCGTTGAGGGCCCGCAAATCTCCGGCAACTGTTTTTCCCTTGAGTGTCTCGTTGTTCAAAATGTCGCGGACATCCATGCCTCTTGCCAAGATGGCTTCAACGCGCCCCTGATATGTTGTCAACAGGGGCTGTTCGATCAGCGGCGTGGCGTTGGTTACACCGGGGGTTTTCTTTGTCTCTGCAAGTATTTGACGCCAGTCCTGCAGTCGCCCGCCATAGCCCTGGATCACGGCATGGCCATTGAGACCAACAATCTTGTCGAACAGTTCAGCTCTGAATCCGTTCATGACGCTCATCACGATGATCAGGGCCGCGACTCCAAGCATCACGGCTACGAGGCTGATGCTCGCGACCAGAAAAATGAAGCCCTCGCCTTTTCCTGGCAGCAGATAGCGCCTGGCAACCATCCGTTCGTAACGCGATAGGATCATTTGCGGCCTTTATTCAGCATTTTTGGCATGTTGCGCTCTTAGGTGGACGTGATGCTGCTGGCAAGCATTGTTGCACCAGCGCAACAGCTTTCGAAAAAGCGAATCCATTAACGTAGTTGTCATTGCAATCGTCGTGCCATGGGCAGATGAAGACATTCGAATTCGTCGACCGCCCAAGTGGCCGAGGGTTCAGGGGGAAAATCAGACCCGCCGGTGGGGACCGGCAGAGGACTGAGCACTAAGCGCTAGCAAAGCTGCAAAGCGAGGCCGTCCGGAATAAATCCGGGCGGTCTTGTTTTTTTGAAGCATATTCCCATTTTGTGTTGGCGAGACCTTAAAGGACTCCAAACCGTGATAGTCGGCCGCTGCATTTGCGGGGTCGGCAATAAAATCAGATTGCTCAAAAGGAGAATTTGCAATGCATCGTTTTGATTTCACCCCTTATCGCCGCAATACCGTTGGCTTTGACCGCCTGTTTGAATTGCTGGAAAATTCTGGACGCTCGAGCCAGAATGAAAATTATCCTCCGTTCAACATCGAACGCACCGGCGAGAATGAATATCAGGTCACGGTCGCAGTGGCCGGTTTCAAGCCCGAAGAAATCGAGATCATGGCACAGCAAAATACCTTGATTGTCTCGGGAAGCAAGGATGGAGAAAGCAACGATAACCGGGATTTCCTGCACATGGGAATTGCCAGCCGGAATTTCGAGCGCAAGTTCCAACTTGCTGATCACATCCATGTAACTTCAGCGAACATGGCCGATGGCCTATTGCTCATTTCGCTTGTCCGTGAAGTTCCAGAAGCATTGAAACCGCGTAAAATCGCGATCGGTGGGCAAGCAGTGCCTACTGTCATTGAGGCCGGTGAAGCGCCAGGGAAAAAAGAAACCCAGGCTGCTTGAACTATAAAGTTCGGGGCGGCTGATTGCTCAACCGCCCCGGGCACAAAAGCAGTGCCCCCCTCATGCCGCCATCCACCCGGGTCGCAAATGGGCCAATGGTTGCATGAACAGTAGATATCAGTTGTAATGTGACAGCTATTTACAAATATTGTATAAATTCGACATTCGGCAGGTTTTGTCGATGTTTTGCGATCAAACTAGCCTGCTTTGCTTAACTGCCGCTTCGATGAAACTCGCAAACAACGGGTGTGGCGCAAAAGGCCTGGATTTTAGCTCGGGATGGAACTGCACACCGATAAACCAAGGATGATCCGGGCGCTCGACGATTTCAGGCAATTCGCCATCAGGCGACATCCCGCTGAAAACCAATCCGCCTTGTTCAAGAGCCGGTTTGTAATGTATATTCACTTCATAACGATGCCGGTGACGCTCTGATATCTCCGTCGCGCCGTAGATAGCAGCGATATGGCTATTTCCGGACAGTCTTGCATCATAGGCTCCCAGCCGCATCGTACCGCCCAAGTCACCACCAGCCTCCCGCTTTTGCAAGCCCTCTTCGCCCATCCACTCAGTGATTATACCGACAACAGGCTCATCTGTGGGTCCAAACTCGGTGCTCGAAGCAGTTAAAATGCCGGCCGTATTTCTCGCACTTTCTATGCAGGCCATCTGCATGCCCAAACAAATTCCAAAAAATGGAACCTGGCGTTCACGCGCAAATTTGACTGACGCGATCTTGCCTTCCGAGCCGCGTTCACCAAATCCCCCGGGAACGAGAATAGCGTGCATTGGCTCCAATGCTGCAGCAATATCATGTTCCGATTGCTCGAAGAGTTCTGCGTCGAGCCACCTGATATTGACCTTGACCCGATTGGCAAGGCCCCCATGGACAAGCGCTTCGTTCAGGGATTTGTAAGCATCCGCAAGACCTACATATTTGCCTACGACACCGATGGTCACTTCACCTTCGGGATTTGTCTGCCGGTCTATGATATCGTCCCATCGGGATAGATCGGGCTCTATGCTGCTGTCCAGGCCGAATGCGCGCAACACCTCATTATCGAGACCTTCGGCATGATATTGTAGCGGCACCGCATAGATACTTTTTGCATCAAGCGCTGGAATTACTGCCTCTTTGCGAACATTGCAAAATGCAGCAATCTTCGCGCGCTCATTTTCTGGAAGTGGATGCTCGCAACGACACAACAGCACGTCAGGCTGGATACCCAGCGAAGTCAGTTCACGAACACTGTGCTGAGTGGGCTTGGTTTTCAATTCGCCAGCAGCAGCGATGTAAGGAACCAAGGTAACGTGTACCGACAAGGTTTGCTCACGCCCTAGTTCATTTCGCAATTGCCGGATTGCTTCGATGAATGGGAGCGATTCAATGTCACCTACAGTGCCGCCAATCTCGCAAAGCACGAAATCGAGATCACTCGTTTCTGCCTTTGCAAATTCCTTAATCGCATCTGTGACATGCGGAATCACCTGAACAGTCGCCCCGAGATAGTCTCCTCGGCGTTCGCGCTGGATGATATTCTGGTAGATACGGCCTGAAGTGACATTATCCGATTGCCGCGCCGATACGCCAGTAAAGCGCTCATAGTGCCCCAGATCGAGATCCGTCTCGGCTCCATCATCAGTCACATAGACTTCGCCATGCTGATAGGGCGACATAGTGCCCGGATCAACATTGAGATAGGGATCGAACTTCCTGATGCGAACACGGTATCCTCGCGCCTGCAAAAGGGCAGCAAGCGACGCTGCCATGAGACCTTTGCCAAGCGAGGAAACCACGCCACCGGTGATAAAAATGAACCGTGCCATGGGAGGAAAGGCTTAAGGCGCCTTTACAGCAAAAGACAAGCACCCGAATCCAAGTTCGTAAAATAATCCTGTGCAAAAGCGATTTTTTTTGCACCCCGGCGAATGTTTACTTGTCCAATGGCACGTCGACTGACGGCGCGGCCTTGTCCAACTTTGCTCCTTCAGGAGCAACAGCTCCGCTCTCAGGAGCCTGGGGTGAAGAACTTGTCGCAGGCACCTCTGTACGCTGCAAGGTTTCGTCTATGCCGCCGGATCCACCGTTCTTGGCTGCGACAAATGCCAGGGAAATAGACAAGACGATAAACAGCGTGGCGAGGATCGTTGTCGTCCGTGTCATGAAATCAGCGGCACCGCGTGCAGACATTAGGCCCGATGGGCTTCCTCCCATGCCCAGCCCACCGCCTTCAGAGCGCTGCATCAGGACGACGCCAACCAATGAAGCTGCAACAATTGCTTGCACAACGATTAGAAAATGAAAAAGACCCATGAGAAATTCCGAACTTGTGTGATGGCGAGCCGCCGATGTTGCCGCCCACATAGCGACTGCCCCATCATTCTTCAATGCTATTCAGCCGACCCTGCCGCTGCAGCTAGGATCGGTTCAAATTTCGACGCAGTCATGCTTGCACCGCCAATCAACCCACCATCGACATTCGGAATGGCCAGAAGCATGGCTGCATTGTCCCCGTTCATTGACCCACCATATAAGATACGCATGGTGCCTCCATCGCTGCCGAACCGACTCACAAGATGGTCTCTGATAGCACCGTGCATTTCGGATACGTCTTGTGCAGAAGGAATCTTTCCGGTTCCTATCGCCCAGACAGGCTCATAAGCAACACAGAGCCAATCACTTGAGCTGCCGTCAGGAAGCGAGTTTTCGAGTTGGCCTAATACGATGGGCAGCGCTTTTCCGGATTCGCGCTCCACCAAGGTCTCTCCAACGCAGACAATCGCCATCAAACCTGCAATTTTTGCAGCCTCCGCCTTTTTTGATATTTCTTTATCCTGCTCGTGCTGATCCGCACGTCGCTCACTATGCCCGATGATCGTCAGACCAGCTCCTGCATCGACGAGCATGGCAGCGGAAGTACATCCCGTGTGTGCGCCGTGACTGTGCATAGAGCAATCCTGTCCTCCCAACGAAAAATCAGGAATTTGATTGAATGCCCGGTTAATTAATGTGGCAGGCAGACAAAGCGCGCTATCGACTGAGCTATAATGTGCCGAAACCCTGGCTATGGCGAAAATCGCGTCCAAATCTGAAGACAAGCCATTCATTTTCCAATTTCCAACAATGTATTTGCGCATCAACCTACCTTCATCCCTCGATTGTCCGAATCCGACGAACCGCTATGCCCGTCTTTGTACGTAAACGGCAAGCTCAACGCCATCGATCCCACCCATTGCCTTCTTGATTGCCAACGTCTTGCCGCCTAAAGCGGCTCGCAAATAAAAACATCCTCATGCAGTTTAGCAGGATACCGCAGTTCATGATTACCTTCATTCGCTCACTTATCAATTCGCGCTTTGGCGCTATCATAGCACTTCTTTTCATTGGCATGATTGCAGTTGCCTTCGCACTTGGCGACGTAACCGGCTCCAATAGCTTTGGTGGCTTGAGCGGCGGGAATATCGCACGGGTCGGCAACCAGAATATCGCGCTAGGCGAATTTAACGATGCAATGGATAACCGACTGAAGGCGGAACGGCAAAATAACCCCACTCTTGATATGGCACGTTTCGTGGAAAGCGGGGGACTGGACTCAACTCTGGAGCAACTTATCAATCGATATGCGTTGGCCGTTTTCGGTTCGGAATATGGTGTTGCGGTGAGCAAGAGGCTTGTTGACTCTGAAATACGAAAGATACCCGGTTCAAAGGGACTGGATGGGAAATTCAACGAACAGGCATTCCAAAGCTTCCTACAGCAGATCGGAATAAGCGAAAAAATGGTCCGCGACGATCTGGCGCAAAATCTTTTCGCTCAACAAATACTGCCAACTGCGGCCAGTGGACCCATGGCTCCCGACAGCCTTGCCCTCCCATACGCGTCCTTGATGCTGGAAAAGCGAGCAGGCCAAGTCGCCTCTTTGCCATCGGCTGCGTTTTTCCCGAAAGCTCCCCCAAGCGAAGCAGTATTGACGAAGTTTTACCAGGAAAATGCAAGCAAGTTCACCGTTCCCGAAAGACGGGCAATCAGCTACGCGCTGTTCGACAAGTCAATCGTTAACGCCAAAGCGAAGCCTTCGGAGGCCGATATTGCTGCATTTTACAAGGCTAATATCGCCAAATATTCTGCATCACAAACCCGCAATATCAGCCAGGTTATCGTACCCACGGAAGCCGCTGCAAAATCGGTATCCGACAAGATATTGAAGGGACAGACGCTCGCGCAGGTTGCAAGCGACTTAGGACTTTCTGTTACGACCAGCAACAGCGTGACGCGAGCCAGCCTAGAAAGCACCGCATCCAAGCAAGTCGCTGACGCCGTGTTTGCAACAGACCAAGGAACGTTGGCTAGACCTGCTCGCGGCAAACTTGGCTGGATCGTTGTGCGCGTTGATGCAATTAATCAGATTGCTGCAAAAACCCTTGCCGTGGCCAGTCGTGAGATCGAAGCAGAATTGACCAGGACCCAAAGCGAGGCAATGCTGACCGAACTGACATCGGAAATCGAGGACGCATTTGCCGACGGCACTCCAATATCTGACATCGCCAAGCAAAACGGTCTCAAAATTGAGACAACTCCAAAATTGCTGGCAAATGGACAAAATCCATTAAATCCCGACTACAAGCCGATACCGGAAATGCAGATCATCTTGCCCGCAGCGTTTCAATTGGAAACTGATGGGGAAGCCCAGCTGGTTGAAGTGATCCCCGGAGAGCGCTTCGCACTAATTGCTGTTGCAGATTTTGATGAGGCAGCGCCGCCACCACTCGTATCGGTTAGAGCAATTGTGCAACAGCAATGGGCGCTTGCAGAAGGCTCAAAAGCCGCACGCGCAGTTGCAAACCAGATCCGTCAAGCTGTAGATGGAGGTAAGTCACTCCAGAATGCTCTTGCAGCCATGAACATCCAAGGCGCCAAGATCGAAGCGATTAAAG
>JBATDO010000233.1:0-2740 GCA_049663505.1 Sphingorhabdus sp. | reverse complement strand
GTAAATAACACACCCATTTTTCGTTCATTCGCCGTTCGAAACTTATTGGGCATGTCGAATATCGGCCCATGTTCGATCACGACGCATTGAACCGGACTTTTCACTGTCGATCCAATCGCGGTCGCATGGTCCGGGAAGGCGAGAGCGATTTAAAGATCATACGGGAGGTGCGTTGGCAGCCTGCGTGTGACGCGACGCAGCTATTTGAGCCCGGGAGTGCTCCTGCACGTTATCTTGTCGCTCCTTTTGCCCAGTCAACAATTGCCTGTTGATTGACGGCACCTGACATCCTGGCTTTTTCCTTGCCGTTCATGAATAGAATCAAAGTTGGAATTGAACGAATTGCATAGCGTGCAGCCAAGGTTTGCTGCGCTTCTGTATCCACTTTAAGCAACCGAAAATGTGGTTCAAGCGAGGTTGCGGCGCTGGCATATGCTGGCGCCATGGCTTTACATGGACCACACCATTCCGCCCAGAAGTCAACAAGCACAGGTATTGTCCCTTTCAACACCTGTCTGTCGAAGCCATTTACGTCAGCAGCATGCGGCTTTGCCTGAAATAGCTTCGCCTTGCACCGGCCGCAGGAGGGCTGCGCGGTCAATTTTGCAACAGGAACACGGTTGGTGCCATTGCAGGCAGGACACACAACAAGGGCTGGGTCAGTCAGAGGCATGATTGTCACCACCGTAGATCTGGATACATTGGACGGCCAAAACTGGAGTCATATCACCGAACATGGAGAATTTCTTCAGAATAACCCGAGTTACCTGTTCTTGCATTTTGAGCGAAAATCACAAGCCTGTAACGTCCGCGTCGGGGAAGCGGAATATTGGCCGCAAAGCCTCCTGGCGCAGTTAAAAAGGTAAGTTCGACTTTGGTAATTTGCCGCTTGCGCTGCCAAAGAGACGCTTCGACATTATATTCGGCTGCATCCCACATCCCTCCAACAGTGATTGGGCAGCCACACATTAGTTCGACCTTGGCTTGGATCGCGAGGGCCTGCCCATTCACCTTTGACGCAGGTGTAATCGCAAGCCCAGGCAGTTCAATTGTCCATCCATTGCCAAGCGCGATCGGGCGGCCTGGCATAATCCACCGTTCGGTTGCAGAATGAATGAGAGAGCCAGGTCGACCAAGAGGACCCTGAACTTCAAGCGAGACCCGTGTTGGCACATCAATGTCTATCGTGGCTGTAAAGGCTGCGGCTTCGGGTGTGGCGCGCAGGGGACTGCGTCCTGTCGTTTGCATGATCTTATCTGTATCCCCCGTTCCGCCCTTCGTCACGCCAGTAGCCAATATCCTGCGGCTGTCTGCGTCACGCAGCGTAACACGGGCACCTCCCATTGCATCGCCCACAAATTTGGCGTCCTGGCTGATGACTCGAACCGTGACTTGTGTAGGTTCCGCCTTCGCTTGTCCTGGAATCAGAAAGGCCATTGCGCCAAGAACCACCCATGAATTCCTCCATATCATCATGTTCATCAATCCCTTCCTGGCCGCGTCTATACAGACTGTACTCAAGCAAGGGCAATGGAGCACGCCATTCAAGAAGCCAAGGAAAAGGATTCCATTTGGCGCGCGTTGAGCTGCAGAACAGCACTGGAATTTCAGACAGTTGTAGAAATTCGGTAAATTTGAACAATGGCGTGCTTGCTCGATAACAGGGAATTCTGGCAGTTAAGAAAGAATAACACTTACTACTTTTCAATAATCGTGTAGTGAGAAATTGGTGGAATGGACGACAGGGGTCAGCACATTGAATGCTCAAGACACAGAAGTAGAAAACGCATTGCAGATAGGAGATCCAGCACCGAATTTTCAGGCGCGCACCACTCAAGGCACAGTCAATCTATCAGACTTCCAGGGCAAATGGCTCGTACTGTTTTCGCACCCGGCTGACTTTACCCCTGTGTGTACCAGTGAGTTTGTAGCGCTGGCGAAGGCCAAGCAGCATTTTGAAAGGCTGGGCGCAGCCCTGATGGCCGTATCAGTTGACAGCCTCTATGCTCATTTTGGCTGGATCAAGGCGATTAAGGACGGATTTGGCGTAACCATAGATTTTCCAATTGTCGAAGACCCATCACTTGCCATCGGCCGGGCCTACGGAATGATATCAGAACGGTCGCAGGATGCAGCGACGATGCGCAGCACTTATTTCATTGATCCCCAGGGTATCGTTCGGGCCATAACAACTTACCCGGCCACAGTTGGTCGATCGGTTGCAGAAATGCTGCGTTTGCTTGCAGCATTGCAGCGAGTGGATCTGTACGGCGTCGTCACGCCTGAAGCATGGCAGCCTGGCGATGATGTTCTGCTTCCGCCCCCGAGCGAGCAAAAGGACATCATGGCTCTGAGCGACGACCCCCTCTGGTTCTATCGAACACGCCCGGACGAAGGGGGCGCATAATGGCTTTGCCACCAGCAAATCTAGCAAAGCTTACAGAAGTCTTGCGTGTGCTCGGGCATGAAATGCGTTTGAACCTGCTTTTGGCGCTCAATCAACATGGGGAATCCGCAGTTGGTGAACTGGAAACGCTGACACAAATCGGCCAGCCTGCTTTGTCGCAGCAACTGGCTATCTTGCGGAAGGCAGAATTGGTCCATACCCGCCGTGCTGCCAAGCAGATTTACTACAGGATCGCTGAGCCCCAGTTTGCCAGTCTTGCCGGCTTTTTGGCGACTTTTGCAGTCAACGGCAAGGCGCCCTCTGGGGGCTTGCCCCAAACACGAAATTTAAGGC
>JBATDO010000232.1:0-7086 GCA_049663505.1 Sphingorhabdus sp. | reverse complement strand
AGCTACAGGCGATTTCGCGCCTTATTTATGAACTCTGAAGACATTCCGGGCTTTTACGATGACTTGTCACTCAGCCTTGATGAAGTTCGTCGGCTTCTCGGAGAAGGCACAATAAACAGGAGAGTGCCAGCCCATCATCCAGTCGTGGCCAGTGTCGACACGGACGGCAACCCGAGCCAGCGGATAATGATCCTTCGCGATTTTAACTGGGAGGATCGGCAGATGCGCTTCAATACCGATCGACGCAGCACAAAGGTCGCACAATTAGAAAATCTCGGCAACACGTCGATCCTGATTTACGACGAAGCTGCCAAGCTGCAGATTCGTCTCGCAGGAACCGCGCGCGTTGATAGTCAACAAGAGGCCGAGGCCGCATGGCGTGATTCAACGCCTTTTGCGCGCCGTTGTTACATGTCCGAAGCAGCACCCGGTGATATTACCGACAATCCATCATCTGGCTTACCAGGCTGGATCGAGAGCAAAAAACCAAGTGAAGAGCAGCTTGCCCCTGCCCGCGCAAATTTTGCTGTAGTTATCGTGTCCATATATAGAATAGAATGGCTCTACCTTGCAAATTCAGGGCATCGCAGGGCACAGTGGCAATGGGATGAAACCGCCAATACCTGGTCAGGCCGTTGGCTAATCCCCTGACTTGGCACACCCTGCCAAATAAACCCTGACCATCGTCTGATGGCGTGCCGCTGCCACAGCGAGATCGATTTCAGAACGACTCTCTACGTTCAAATAGGGGATATCCGGAAGATGAAGAGCCAGGTAATTCGACATTGACCCGTCGCTGCGCTTAACCTTCTCGTGCCAGAAATGTACACCATTGCCTGTCATGGCTTTCTGGCATTCTGTCGCCCTAGCGCCTGGCCTTTCATTTTTGTCCAAATAGGCCATCAATGCCAGCGTATCGAAATTTGCCATTTCACCCGACGGATTTGTTGCAAAATGACCATCTTCGCGCGGTTGAATTTTGCCCTGTTGGAATGCTGATGCATCCAATATCGTGATATCGCCGCGTCCGCCCTGCCCATCACCCGAAAAGCCGGAGCTATTTGTGTGTAGCGCAACTATCGGCTGCTCCGCCGGACGCGATCTCAGGAACGCGTCGACGAATTTCGGGCTGGTCTGAGCAAAGTTACGATTAGGGTCGCATGACGTCACCTGCCCCGCTTTGATGCCACAAGTGCCAAGACCCGATTGCCGCCGCATGCTACCCGGACCTGAGTTGACAGCGATCACTACCCCTCCATATGCCTTGAGCGCTTGGATAGCGGCTTCAAATGCCGCATTTTCATCATCATGTGGAACCATCCACAACGGCCCAGCCGGATTCGTCCGGCTCGTGTAGCGGAGCAAGTGCCAGATAAACCCATTCTCTCGAACGAATGTTTCCTCGACGTCTATTCCAGCAAGATAATCGGGTTCGCCAGCATGGCGTTGAAGATCATCGTCCGCGAATGCAACCAGATCCTTTCCAGATATTTCAAACCATCCGTCCAATGATGCCGCACGGCTTTCCTGAACGACGACATCCTGGATCCGATCGACCACTTGGACATCTGCGGATGCCAACAGCAATGCGGCACCCAACAATTCACCCATCCCCGTCACTTGTACCTCATGAAATTGACTGATGACATGCCAGCCTGGCAAATGAGCGGAGATTTCGCAACCTGCTGTTCACCATCGACCAAAAGACCAATTTCAAGATCATCGTCAATGATGGTTACTTCGGACATCTGCCCCAAATAATCATGCGGTCCCTCCCGGAAATCCCTTCTCAACCAGGCGATACCGTGGCCCAGCATGTCCCCTATTCCATCCGCCCTGAATGCAATCACGGACAGTACTTCAGAGGATACAGGTTCGACAAATATTGCCGGGTAACGATCCTCACGACCAAGCAATCTCATGCTCTGCCCTTTGATTGTGTCGTTCCAAGCCCCTGGTACTTCCTGAAGCAATGATGCAACATTGCGTTCGCGCAACCCCTCGCGAACCTTCCCCCATTCGGAAGACGGCCCAGCGATCAAGCCTGTGAGTATTTCAAAGCCGGCAGCTCGGACAACCGGCACTGGCCCAGAAATCATCTGTGCCCGGACAAGTGCTGCAAGAAGTTCGGATATTTGAACATCGCCATGTAACTTACGGCACAACAAGTTCATTGTGCCGCCTGGCAGGGGCAATATTGTACCGTCCCAGCCACTCAACTTCTTGCACAATGAACTGACTGTCCCGTCACCAGACAGGATCGTAACCAGTTCAATGCCCCCCGCTTCGACTTCAGCCCGTGTCGGAAGGTCTCGTGCCGGTAAGATCACGATTTTCCTGATGTCATATCCTGCATCAGTCAGATGGCGAGCTATTTCGTCCTGTCCAATCGCATCTGCGCTGCCGCTGCCGGTATTGATGACAAGAAGAGTGCGTTTCATGAGTGCATTAACGCGTCATCTTCTTGTAAGTTGCGCGGTGCGGGCGGGTTGCCTCATCACCCAGGCGCCGAATCTTGTCTTCTTCATAGGACTCGAAATTGCCTTCGAACCACTCGACATGACTATTTCCTTCAAAGGCAAGGATATGTGTCGCCAGTCGGTCGAGAAAGAAACGATCATGGCTGATAACGACAGCACAACCGGCAAAGCTCTCGAGTGCTTCTTCAAGAGCAGACAATGTTTCGACGTCGAGATCGTTTGTAGGCTCATCGAGAAGGAGGACGTTTCCACCCTCCTTCAGCATCTTGGCCATGTGAACCCTGTTACGTTCACCACCCGACAGCAACCCGACTTTCTTTTGCTGGTCCACGCCCTTGAAGTTGAATGCCCCCACATATGCACGGGTGGGTGTCTCATGCTTTCCAAGCTTCATGAAGTCTGCGCCGCCTGAAATTTCCTCCCAGACGTTCTTGTTGGGGTCAAGGTCGTCACGGCTCTGGTCCACAAAACCCAGCTTGACTGTTTCACCAATTTCTATTTCGCCGGAATCAGGCTTTTCCTGTCCTGTAATCAACTTGAACAGCGTCGATTTACCTGCGCCGTTCGGTCCGATTACTCCCACAATGCCCCCTGGCGGGATTGAAAAGGAAAGATTTTCAAACAATAGCTTGTCGCCATATGCCTTGGACACGTTTTTGACCTCGATCACCTTGGTACCAAGGCGTTCGGGAGTCTGGATTACGATCTGCGCCTTGCCAGGAGTACGGTTCTCCTGTGCCTCGACCAATTGGTCGAAGGACTTGATACGCGCCTTGGATTTCGTTTGTCGCGCTTTTGGACTTTGCCTGATCCATTCAAGCTCGTCCTTGATGGCTTTTTGACGACCGGAATCTTCGCGGGCTTCCTGTTCGAGACGCTTGCCCTTCTTTTCCAAATAGGTCGAGTAATTGCCCTCATAAACAAAATATCGACCACGATCGAGTTCGAGGATCCAGCTGACGACATTGTCGAGGAAATAACGGTCATGGGTGACGAGGATCACATTGCCCTTGTAGTCAACCAAATGCTTTTCGAGCCAGGCCACCGATTCTGCATCGAGGTGGTTGGTAGGTTCGTCGAGCAACAGGATATCAGGTTTTTCCAGCAACAAGCGCGTTAGCGCAATCCGGCGCTTTTCGCCTCCAGACAGGCTTGTTACAGGTCCGTCTGCAGGAGGACACCGCAGCGCATCCATTGCCAGTTCCAATTGGCTATCGAGCGACCAACCATCAACTGCATCAATTTTTTCCTGAAGCGTACCCATTTCTTCCATTAATGCATCGAAATCAGCATCTTCGGGTGGATCCCCCATGATCATCGATATCTCGTTGAACCGGTCGACCAGGTCTGCAACCGGTCGGACTCCATCCATCACATTTTCGCGAACGGTTTTGTTAGGGTCTAACTCAGGCTCCTGGGCCAAGTAACCCACAGTAATGTGCTCACCTGGCCAAGCCTCGCCGGTGAACTCAGTGTCAATGCCCGCCATGATCTTCATCAGGGTCGATTTACCTGTACCATTGGGTCCAACAATGCCGATTTTGGCATCAGGATAGAATTGCAGGTTGATGTTGCTCAGCACCGGTTTGTTGGCGCCAGGGAAGGTCTTGGTCATTCCCTTCATCACGAAGCTATATTGGGCGGCCATGAAAAAACTCTTTCAACTAATATGACGGTGAATTGGCGCTTCCCTAGCTATCTCGGCCTATTGTCGCAAGGCGGGATTGCAAATCTGCTGAGGGACATTAAGCCTAGCAACCATGAAACAATTCCTATTTCCACTCGCGATCGCTGTATCACTCCTTTCCACCACACAAATTGCATTGGCAATGACGCCTGACGAGGCAGGCAAGGCGTTGAGAGATGCACTGGCAGATGACGTAGCATGGGATATCGTCGAAGGGCTCACAACTGAGGTAGGTCCACGACAAGCAGGCACGCAAGCAGAAGCTCGTGCACGGGCCTGGTCTGTGACAAAGCTAAAGTCTCTGGGCGTAAAGAGTGCCCGCATCGAAGAGTATCAAATGCCGACATGGATTCGCGGGGACGAGTCAGCCTTTGTGACCGCTCCCTTTCCGCAGAAATTGCACATTACCGCGCTTGGAAACAGCGCAAGCACAGGAGCCGATGGTCTCGAAGCCGAGATCGCCTATTTTGCAACGATCAACGACTTGAGAAATGCGCCTGACGGGAGCCTGAAGGGCAAGATTGCATTTGTGAGCCATTCGATGAAACCTACACAAGACGGAAGTAGCTATGGAGCCTTTGGACCTGCGCGTTTCGTTGGGCCAAATATCGCAGCCAAGAAGGGAGCAGCAGCGATCGTGATCCGGTCTGCAGGTACCGACTATCACCGCAACCCACATGCGGGAAACACCAATTTCGAAGCTGGAGTTACTCCAATACCGGCAGGTGCACTGTCAATCCCGGATGCCGAGAACCTCGAGCGCATTTTGAAACGAGGAAAACCCGTTAGCATAAAACTGGTGCTGACTCCAAAAAATGTCGGGATGCAAACCTCGGGCAACGTGATTGCCGATATCAAGGGTTCAAATCCTGATCTGCCGATCATCGTACTTGCATGCCATCTGGACAGTTGGGATCTTGGTACGGGTGCAATTGACGATGCCGCAGGATGCGGCATCATCACTGCTGCAGCATTAAAGGTTCCTTTTCCAAAGCGTACCATTCGATTGCTTTGGGCCGGAGCCGAAGAGGTTGGCATATGGGGCGGCAAGGATTACGGGACCAAGCATGCAAAGGAGCCTCATGCACTCGCTATGGAATCCGACTTTGGTGCGGGCAAGGTCTGGGCCGTTGATTTCAATCTACCGGAAAGCGCAAAGGCACTGAAAGCCGGAATCGTGGCCGCACTGGCACCGCTCGGGATCGTCGCGCGCACACAAAATGCTGGGGGTGGCGCCGACATAGCGGACATTATTTCAGCTCAAAAACTGGGTGTTATTGATCTGCAACAAGACGGAACCAAATATTTTGACCTTCATCACACACCCGACGACACCTTGGACAAGATCGACAAGGCAGAGTTGCGGCAAAACGTAGCCGCCTGGGCTGCGACATTGGCACTGGTCGCCAATTATGAAGGCGACCTCAAGCCGGACTTGAAGCCATGAAATTCAGGTTGATCAGTTTGTTTCCCCTCCTTGCGCTGGGCGCTTGCACTGAGGAACCCAACTCACAGGCGGTTGACAGTGCCGTGACGGAACTCACGCAAGACGAGGTTAAGGCCAAGCAACGAGCGATTGAAGAGGCGGCAGAAAAGGCAACAAAATCGATTGAAGAAGAAGCAAAGGCAGACACCGAGTTTGCAGCGCCAAAAGACAGTGACAATGTTTCAGGAAAATTACCTGAGGGGTCCAATCAGGCCAAGTGATCACAAGTTCCGCCAGCAACTTAAAAAGAGCCAAGCAGGGCTGTTCAACGCTTGTGTTAAGCGCACAACCACAGTTCTTGCTTGTGAAGCATAATTACCTTTAGACGCAACCTGTGTGGCTTTAGGGGAAGTTAAATGTCCGCGATGTTGGAAGCGGACATTCGGGTTGGACTGAGTTTTCCCGGCGCCAGCGGAGCTGAGTTTCCGGAGCCAATCAAGTTGAATACAAAGCGACCATTATAAATAACAGATACGGTTGAAGGCCTGGCATCCCGGTCAGGACTTCAAATTGCTGACGCGTTCCAATTCCGACTTGAGGCGTTGCACATCGAACGCGTGTTGCTCAAATTCGCCGCCGCGCTCCACCCAAAACAAAAAAAGATGAGCAGACCATCGGTTGGGATTGGGAAGCGTCCGACCATGGCGCAGATCCATTCCGCGATACAAGACTGCGTCGCCGGGCTGCATTTCGATCGCGGAAGAGGGTTCGTCACCAAAATCCTCGAAGCACGGACCATCACCGCTTACTCGTGTGGAACCGATTTCAAGTGGCCATGGCAAATCATCGCTGTAGACGAGCGTTAGTGACACGCTGTGCTCACATGACGGACGGTCCGAATGGACTCGGCAAATATCGTCCTTATGATAGATACGAAAATAGTCGTAGCTGGGTAGGAGGTCTGCACCGGTGAGCTCGCTAATTATCGGCGTCATTCCCCACAGGAACGTTGTCAGCGGCCGGTAGAAATGACCAGAGATGTCGACAGTTTGTTGGTTTGATAGGGGGTGCGACTTGGCAAAGGTCTCGAAAGATTTTCCTGCGCCTGCAAGATCGATCTGCAGCTGCTTGAAGAGGTTCGAAGCAACCTCCGGAGGGATCAGGCCCCTGATCGTCGCATAACCGTTTTCAATATAGTCGCCTTCGATTCGCATAAAATCACTTATCTCGTTTTGACCACTTCGCGAAGCCACAGTTTCACATTGCGTGACTTCGAAGCTCCCCAAACCCCAGATGGCACCTAGGTTGTCGTCACTGGAAAGCCCTCTGTGGATGGCTCCCGCGTTGCAAGCATCAAATGGTGAGCTGGCATCTAGTCGGGTGCAGTCGTCTCCCCGGCCTGTTTCTTCAGTCGGTTTAGACTGCTGGCGTTGATGGGGGCCACGAGCAAGGTCCTATCCGCTTTGCTGGCTGTTGCGCCTATGACTTTCCCT
>JBATDO010000231.1:0-5540 GCA_049663505.1 Sphingorhabdus sp. | reverse complement strand
GCCGTCATCGATATCGCGACGGCAACCCAGAGGCGGCTTCCGGTCTCTTTTGAACTGGTGGCGTTGCTCATTTTGGACTTCCCTTTTTTGTCTGGCCCGTGCTTTGCGGGTTTGAAACTTCCTTTGCAGGGAGCGTGCCAACTTTCAAAAATCTCGGAAAAGCGTGCAATTGGCCAAAATTTGCCGTTCAAGTGATAGTATTATTTGCTATTTCATGGTGAAATATGCCAAATATTGAAGATGGAACGGAATATTCAGTTCATTGGTCAATCGTCGGCCTTCCTAGATGCTGTTGAGAGGGCGAGCAGGGCTGCGCCTCTCAATCGTCCGGTATTGGTGGTTGGCGAGCGAGGAACGGGAAAAGAGTTGATAGCCGAACGTCTGCATCGCCTGAGTTCGCGGTGGGATGGCCCGCTGATTACAATGAACTGCGCAGCGCTTCCTGAAACCCTGATCGAAGCAGAGTTGTTTGGCCACGAGGCAGGCGCATTCACAGGAGCGACCCGCGTACGCGAGGGGCGTTTTGAAGAAGCAGATGGCGGGACCTTGTTTCTGGATGAACTCGGTACTTTGAGCATGGGTGCTCAGGAGCGCCTGCTGCGGGCCGTCGAGTACGGCGAAGTCACCCGGATCGGTTCGTCGCGCCCCATCAAGGTTGATGTTCGCATTGTAGGGGCGACCAACGAAAACTTGCCGAAAATGGTCGAAGCCGAAAAATTTCGAGCTGACCTTCTCGACCGGTTGTGTTTTGAAGTGATCACGCTGCCGCCATTGCGGGTGCGCGAAGGAGATATCGGCGTGTTATCCGAATATTTCGGTAGGCGGATGGCTGCCGAATTGGAATGGCCCAGCTGGCCGGGCTTTGGCGAGCTGGCGACGCGCGCCTTGGAAAATCATCAATGGCCCGGAAATGTGCGCGAACTGCGCAATGTCGTTGAAAGAGCGGTTTATCGGTGGGCCGATTCTGGCCAACCCGTCGATCATGTTCAATTCGATCCGTTTGAAAGCCCTTGGAAGAACCAGTCAACAGCATCTGCAGCCAATAGGGAACTAAAGGAAAATGCAGAGGCAGCCCAGCGATATTCGACTGACTTGTCAGCTGTGAGTGATCCTTCTGCAGATATCAGTGATTTTAAATTGGCGACTGAGAAATATGAGAAAGCCGTTCTTGAACAGGCACTTGCGCGCTATCGGTACAATCAGCGCCAAACAGCAAAGGCTCTCAATCTGACCTATGATCAGCTGCGGCACACGCTAAAAAAACACGACCTGTTAGGATAACAAAAAGGGCGGCAAAGGCCGCCCTTTCGTCATATCTGCTGGTAGATCAACCGCCGTTTGCGCTAACCATGCAATAGAGCATTGGTAGAGACAAAAGGGTATTCAGTCGTGATGTCATCATCGCTGTAGTTGCAGCCTTTGCCTTGGCTGCATCATCGGCTTCGACCATGCCCAATGCCTTTTTCTGGTTAGGCCAAATAATGAACCACACGTTGAACGCCATGATGAGTGCCAAATACATTCCTACACCGATCAGTTTGAACGGATCTTGTAGCGTGAAGGCTTCGTGCGCATAGCCAGCAAGGACTGCGACGATCACACCTGTAAGCACAGTCAAGGCAGCGCCCCAACGGAAGAAAAACAGTGCAGAAGGCGCGATGTGCTTGGACACGCCAGGCTTCAACTCTGCTGGAATTTTCGGCATTGTCGGTATCTGAACCAAATTGAAATAGTAAAGCAAACCGATCCACACGATACCGAAGAACGTATGAAGCCAGCGTGTAACTGATTGCGCGGTTACGGCATCAGCACCGCCGACCCCAACCATCACTGCAATGGCAAATACCAGTCCCACGATCAGGACCAGATGCAAGTTTCCGAAAAATTTAGCCATTTTCCCTCCTGGCAGTTTGTGAGGCGACAGGCCCCTTGTCGTTAAGAGCCTAAACATGTGAGCCCCGCTTGTCACATTTTTTTTGGAACATTGGACACGGTCTTGCTGTTTGGTAGTCAATATTCCGCCGCTTTCGTGCTGAATATGACGGATAAGGATATAATATGCCCTTCATGCTTCCTGATCTCCCATATGCAACCGACGCATTTGGTGACGCGATTTCTGCAGAAACGTTCGAGTTTCACCACGGCAAACATCACAATGCCTATGTTACGAAGACCAACGAATTGGTTGCAAGCGACCCAAGTCTTAAAGATGCTCGGTTGAGCGAGGTCATATTAGCCGCGAATGCCGACGGTAAATCTGCGCTGTTTAACAATGCCGCTCAACTCTGGAACCACAGTTTTTACTGGAAATGTCTGACCCCTGTAAAGCAAACGCCAGGTGGCGCGTTGAAGAGCCGGATCGATGACGCCTTCGGTTCCACAGAATTATTGTTGGAAAAGCTGAAGGCCGAGGCGGTGGCGCATTTTGCCAGCGGCTGGGCGTGGCTTGTGCTTGATGGAGACGACATGAAGGTCATTTCCTTGCACGATGCGGACACGCCACTAATCCACGGTTTCAAGCCATTGCTGACCCTCGATGTCTGGGAGCACGCTTATTATATCGATTACCGCAATGCACGTCCGACATATGTCGATACCATCGTCGAAAATGCCCTCAATTGGGAATTTGCTGAGCAGAATCTGGATGGTAACGGGGTTTCGCGAGCTGACCAATAATCACGGTGCCAGTGTTTGCCTAAGCTTGTGGTGGAATCTCGGCTTCACCATCAAGCTTCAACCCATGTCGCATGAGCATTGGGATGTTTGCCATCGCAAACAAGAAAGTGAGCGCCGTCACTCCCCATACTTTGAGAGATAGCCAAGTATCGAACGACAGGGCTGCGCGCATGATTTCATTTGCAAATGTCAACGTTAGAAAAAAAAGCCCCCAACTCAGCGACAACTTGCGCCAGCCTTGCTCGGACAACCCCGAATAGGCATTTTCTAGAACATATTTTAGCAATGCTTTACCTCGAAACCAACCGCCGATCAAAAGGACAGCGAAGAATGCATAAATGATTGTTGGCTTGATTTGAATGAAGCGCTCGTCGTGAAACCAGATCGTCAGCGCACCAAAGAAAACGCCCAGCGCAGCGGTCAGTTTTAACATTGGCGAAATTCGTCCCAGTTTGACCTTGGAGACTATGACCGCGACAATGATTGCTGCCATGAACGTGCCCGTTCCAATCACCGCGCCCTGCGTTGGATCGTCTGGAGAACTGCCCAGCTTCGAAGCGAGAAAGAACAAAAGTAGCGGACCGAAATCCAGCACGAAACCTAACGTTCCATGTCCCTTTTGCTTTACGTCATCATTGGTCATTTTTCACCACCGCTAATCGCCCGTGCAAGTTCTTGCGCGTTGAAAGGTCTCAGGTCATCGATTGTTTCGCCGACCCCGATTGCATGGATTGGCAGACCAAACTGCTTTGCGGCCGCGACAAGAATTCCTCCGCGTGCGCTGCCATCCAGTTTCGTCATGACCAATCCTGTCACGTCCGCCACTTCCTTGAATGTTTCGATCTGTGACAAGGCATTTTGTCCGGTAGTTGCGTCGAGAACCAGTACCACGTCATGTGGTGCGGCGGGATTTAACCTACCCAAGACACGCCTTATCTTTGCCAATTCATCCATCAGTTCGCGCTTGTTTTGCAGGCGCCCGGCGGTATCGACAATCAGGACGTCAATGCCCTCGGCGGTTGCCCGTTTGACTGCATCGAACACTACACCTGCCGCATCACCCCCTTCGGGACCGGTCACTATTGGCACGCCGAGCCGATCAGCCCAGACTTTCAGTTGACCGATTGCCGCTGCTCGGAAAGTATCGCCTGCCGCGAGCATTACGCCGTAATCCTGTTCAAGGAACAAATGTGCGAGCTTGGCAATAGTTGTGGTCTTGCCTGAACCGTTTACGCCGATGACCAAAATGACTTGTGGGCGAGGAAATGCGTCAACTTCCAGCGGTACGGCCACAGGGGCCAGCACTTGAGCAATCTCGTCCTCGACGATTTGGCGAACACCTGCATCATCCAGGCCCTTGTCAAACCGGCCCGTTGCAATCTTGTCGCGGATCTGTGCTGCCATTGCCGGCCCCAAATCGGAGGCAATCAATGCATCTTCGATGTCGTCGAGCGTTTCATTATCAAGCCGCGCCTTGGTCACAAGGCCGGTGATATTCTCTGTAAACTTGCCGGATGTCTTTTTGAACCCTCCAAAAAGTCGGTCTTTCCAGGCTGCTTTCTCGGTCATGTTAAAACCTCTGCGAGCAATGCTGCGTCCTTTACTTCTCGGATTTTCGCCTTGACGATACTGCCTTCGGCCCTTGTCTTATCTAGTTTCACATAAGCAAAATTTTCAGCATGGCCAGATGAACCGCCTTGCTCCACTGCAATTTCCTGTTGGGAACCGACAAGCGTGGTCAGCCATTTTTCGCGTTCCGATGCGACGGCGTCTCGCAACGCCTTCGCCCGGGCCTTGATTTCACGCGGCTCAACCTGCGGCATCAGCGCAGCAGGAGTTCCCCTTTTTGGTGAAAAAGGAAAAATGTGACCATGTACGATCCTGCATTTTTTCACCAGATCGAGGCTGTTTTCGAACATTGTCTGCGTTTCGGTTGGAAAACCCGCAATGATATCTGCCCCGATCGCAATTTCAGGACGTTGTGAATGAATTCTGTCAACGAGCTCTATCGCCAACTCCCTACTATGCCGGCGCTTCATGCGTTTCAGGATCAAGTTGTCGCCTGCTTGCAGTGAAAGGTGGACATGAGGCATCACTCGGCTCTCAGTTGTAATCAGATCGAACAGGCGTTCGTCAATTTCAACTCCGTCAATCGATGATAGTCTTAGGCGCGGCAGATTGGGAACAAACTTCAAAATACGTTCAATGAGTTGTCCTAGATTGGGTGTCCCAGGCAGGTCATACCCATAGCTGGTTACATCAACTCCGGTGAGTACGACTTCTGTAAATCCCTTGTCCACCAGTGCCTGGATATGCGTAATTACACTCCCTGCGGGAACCGAACGGCTATTCCCGCGACCAAAAGGAATGATGCAGAATGTGCAGCGATGATCACAGCCATTCTGAACTTCGACAAATGCGCGGGTTTTGCCGGAATAGGCAGTGACAAGATGCGGCGCGGTCTCATTCAGTGTCATGATGTCTGATACAATGACCGGACGGTCTTCGCTGACGAGAATGTCACGCAACAACTCGATGTCCTGCTTTTCGGCGTTTCCGAATATCCCGGCGACCTCGGGCATTGCTGTGAATGTCTCTGGTTCGACTTGTGCTGCGCAACCCGTCACCATGATGCGAGCCTCCGGGCGACGCTTTCGCGCCTGCCTGATTGCCTGCCGTGTTTGGCGCACCGCTTCATTTGTTACTGCACAACTGTTGATAATCACCACGTCATCAAGGTCGGCCAGTTGCGCCGCCAATGCATTGCTTTCTGCGAGATTCAAGCGGCATCCCATGCTTATGATTTCAGGGCCGAGCGGGCGAACGTTCATTCGAACTGGTCCCAATCGGCATAACCCTTGAAC
>JBATDO010000230.1:0-2452 GCA_049663505.1 Sphingorhabdus sp. | reverse complement strand
GGGTACCCCTGTTACAGGTGAACTAACGGCAGTCCGCAACAAAGGTATGTGGGGCAAGTCAGGCAAGGTCGAAGGCCGTATTTTGAACATGTCTCTCAATGGCCGCACCATTCGGATGTCAGGTGCTTTCGACGACAAGGGCGTAACGGGAACGGCAGGCGTTGTGGGTGCTATTGCGCTTGTTCCGCTGGTTGGTTTCTTCGTGACCGGCACCAGCGCGCGCATTCCTGCAGGTGGCCAAATTAGCGCTTATCTCGATGAAGATATTGTGTTCACAGTTTCGCCTGCTGCCGCACCAAAACCGATTGAAGTTGCAGCCCCTGTAGCAGCAGAAGTTGCCTCGGCCCCTTCCACGGCTGGTTAAATAGATAGAACAGTCGGGCGCGGCTTGTTTGCTGCGCCCACTTTCTACATGACTGTTCCTGTTAGCCGCATTCGCTGCATATAGGGCCGCGCCAAAAAACCACACAAACGCTCGAACCGTTGGCACATCAAGCATGTACCTGTTGTGGAACTGGCTACGACGCGTGCGGCAATTGGAACAGTATCAGGCGATTGCTGTCGAAGCGTGACGTCGACGGCGCACCAGTCCACCGATCAAGCCGAAACCAAGGATCATCATCATCCAGGTTGCGGGTTCAGGCACAGCCGCGGTTGCGATGCTGACATTGTCAAACTCGAACGCGTTCTGGGAGGAACTAAACTGAAGGCGATGAACATTTGTGCGGTCCGCGCCGGTAAATGTGAGTGTCACCAAAGGATTGGTAAATGGGTCAGTCTGATTCCCGTTAGCCAGTGCCACGACCTGTGAACCGGTAAATGATTGAATGACGTTGCCCACCAAGTCCAATATATCCAAGGTGTTGTAGGTGTCGACTGAACCCCACAAAAACGTAATTGAATCAATCGTGCCGAAAGCCGCAAGGTTCAGAATTCCTGGCGTTCCATCAGAGGGACCAACCGATGC
This sequence comes from Sphingorhabdus sp., assembly GCA_049663505.1. Taxonomy (GTDB): domain Bacteria; phylum Pseudomonadota; class Alphaproteobacteria; order Sphingomonadales; family Sphingomonadaceae; genus Sphingorhabdus_B. The sequence goes on along the minus strand of JBATDO010000230.1, from coordinate 1,485 downwards.
AAAGTTGCCGGTGCTGCCAAATGGCTGAGCACGTATGCCACTGAGTGACGTGTTCGTAACCAGTCCTGTAAAAGGAGCCGGCGTCTCGAAATCAAAAGTCGGGGTCGGCCCCACATATACGGGCGCACCGGGAGTGCTGCTAATCAAAACAGCTGCAGATGCAGGCATAGCCCTAAGGGCCATAATTCCAAGAGCAGCCGAAAGAGCTGCGTATGATTTAAATTTCATGTCTCTGTCTCCTGTCCGATCCTCCATTGACTGGGGATCAATAACGTTCCGTGCGACCGAGATATTCAAGTGTGCCATTGAAGCCACTCTTGCGACACATCATTTCTATTTCTGAAAAAGAGTCAACGTTTCGTTTACCGTGCTGTCTCATTTTGGCGCATTTCAACGCAATTCTGGGCATTACGGCGTCATCCTTGGCGCCAGATCCGATGCAGGCCGAACAAGAATCGACGGCCATGAACAAACGACTCGCCAGTCGCCATCAGGCCTATTGCTAGTCGCGTCCTGTCAAGGTTGACGATCCGACAGGACCGAGATGGCCAGGTGGCGTATCGTCACGCGGCGCGATCAGGCCAATATTGAATGCAGGCAGTGAGTGCTAACAGCTAGGCTGACGATGGGGTGCCTAAGCCATGATCCAGAATGCCACCGCGCCAAGCATAGCCCATAGTGACACCGCCAATCCTATTATAATCCACAACTTGGTGGCAGGCGAGAGTTCGCCGGACAAAATTGTGTCACTTTGCATATTGGCTCCGGCCAGGACCAATTCGTTGTGCAATAGTTCATTGGGCGTGGGAGTGGCAAAACTTGCACCCAGGCGCGCTGCGCTGATTGCTGCGGCGGTCAGCTCCTTGGTAAACTTGCAGCCGACTATTTGACCACTAACCCACACGACTTCGGCGAGCCTAAAGCCAGCGTGCGGCAAGTTGACTTCGATCAACTCCCCGGCAACCAGCTTGGTGCTGGTTTCAATGAGCAGCCCTGTGTCCGAGATATCGTAAACAGTAACAGCAATCGACAAGGAGTCCGAAGCCTTGGCTTCGGCTTCGAGGAACAACTTGTGCCGACGGCCGCGCCGTTGATCGACCGATGTCTCGATCTTCGCTTCTTGCGCATGTAGTGTCACGGATTGTTTCCTTCCGCTTCTCTTGGTGTCGGAATAAAGTTTAGGATTACTTAATTTGGCCCTCGTGCGCGAACTTGTGATCGGCCGAAATCAACACCCCTCTGGTGAATTCAACATATGTCCTTGTGAAGCCTTCCGATCCAAGATGTGTGAACTTTTCGAATGGAGGACTCGTTTACCACATTCTTTGAGCGAAAATGTCATGGCAGGTACAGTCGGCCTTTCGACTAGAGATGGCCAAATGCGGATAAGCCAAGGTTGCGCATCTAGGGATTTGGTAGTTGTTCTTTAATACCGCACTCACGCAACTGCCCTTTTGGCAACTTCGGGCCAGTGCCCAAGGCACT
>JBATDO010000229.1:0-1892 GCA_049663505.1 Sphingorhabdus sp. | reverse complement strand
CCCTTAACCCGGACACTGGACAAAATGCGGCCCGGACCATTTCGGGTCCGGGCCTGAGTTGGATGTTCGCGGGAGGAACATCTGGAGGGGGCGGGGCGTAAAAGGAGAGGAAGAGAACGCCCCGCCGCCAAGCTGATGAACTTAATAGTTGTAGGCGCGCTCACCATGTGAGGCGAGATCGAGACCTTCGCGCTCTGCATCTTCGCTCGGACGCAGACCCAGGGTCTTGTCGATGATGAAGAACAGGACAGCAGACCCGATACCGGACCACAGAAGCGTCACTGCGACCGCCTTGACCTGGGTGATCACCTGGCCTGCCATGTCGAACTCGCCGGCCTTTGCAACAACTGCTTTATAGTCGATCCAGCCTTGGCCGCCCAGTGCCGGATCAGCGACAATGCCGGTTGCGATCGCGCCAACGATGCCGCCAATGCAGTGGATACCGAACACATCAAGTGTATCGTCATATTTGAACTTGTTCTTCACTGTCGAGACGAAGAGATAGCAAATTGGCGATACCAGGAAGCCGAGAATGATTGCAGTTCCAGGATGAGCAAATCCCGAAGCAGGAGTGATTGCCACCAGGCCCGCGACCGCACCAGACACTGCACCGAGAAGTGATGGACGGCCGTGCTTGATCTGCTCGACGATTGCCCAGCTCACAGCCGCAGCTGCAGTGCAGACGAAGGTATTCATGAACGCAACGGCTGCAATGCCATTGGCTTCGAGGTTGGATCCCGCATTGAAGCCGAACCAACCCACCCACAGCAGCGAGGCTCCGATCATGGTCATTGTCAGGCTGTGCGGAGGAGTTGCTTCCTTGCCATAGCCAATTCGCTTGCCGATCATGAGGCAGCCAACAAGACCAGCAATACCTGCATTGATATGGACAACGGTGCCACCAGCAAAGTCAAGAGCGCCCCAGCCCCACAGGAGACCCATGTCAGCGGGCGCGGCGTTCAGGAAGTCGGGTCCAGCCCAGTACCAGACCATGTGTGCAATCGGGAAATACACAACCGTCAGCCACAACACCGTGAAGATCATCAGCGCCGAGAATTTCACGCGCTCGGCGAATGCACCGACGATCAGTGCAGGCGTAATGCACGCAAACGTCATCTGGAATATCACAAAGACATATTCGGGCAGGTAGACGCCATTGGAAAAGGTTGCTGCCAGCGTCGTTGCATCGACACCCATGAGCAGGACCTTGTCAAAAGAGCCAACATAAGGACTGCCGCTTGTGAATGCCATGGAGTAGCCCCAGCCAACCCAGACAAGTGCAGCGATGCACACGATCATGAAGACCTGCATCAACACGCTCAACATGTTTTTCGTGCGCACAAGGCCACCGTAGAACAATGCCAGTGCTGGAACTGACATCATCAGTACAAGAACCGATGATACCAGCATCCACGCAGTATCACCCTTGTTCACCATCTCGGCGGTCGGAGTAAAAGCAACAGCAGCGGCGGGCGCTGCTTCGGCAACTGCCGCAGTTGCTGCAGCTGCACCTTCGGCTGTTTTTTCAACGGCCTCCTGTGCAAAAGCAGGAAGGGCAGCGAAGATTGTCGCCCCCGTCGCTGCCAGAAATTTCAGAGTTTTAGACATTATCTGGTTCCCCTAGCTGGAATATCCGCGTCAAAGCGCGGTTTCGTTGGTGTCGCCGGTACGGATGCGTAACGCACCAGCGAGCTCGAACTCGAAAATCTTGCCATCACCGATTGCACCGGTTTCGGCTGCGGCCTGGATCGCCTCGATCACCCCTGGCGCCTGGTCAGAAGCACAAGCGATTTCGATTTTGACCTTTGGCACCATGTTGGTTTCATATTCGGCGCCGCGGTAGATTTCGGTCTGACCCTTTTGACGCCCAAAGCCTTTGACCTCGGTAACCG
>JBATDO010000228.1:0-2111 GCA_049663505.1 Sphingorhabdus sp. | reverse complement strand
GCCGAGAAGCGCGGATCGCTGGATAACCACCAAAGGCAAGACCGATCACCGCTGAAAATAAGATCGCCATCGAAGCCACGCCAAATCCAATGGGCGCAGGAAAATCTGCATAATGCTCGAACGCTGCAGCGGCTGCCATGGCCAGCAACAATCCGATGGCACCACCAATCACGCACAGGACTGCGGCTTCGACCAGGAACTGGTTGCGAATATCCCGACGCTTTGCGCCTAGGGCCATACGAAGTCCTATTTCGCGGGTACGTTCGGTTACGCTGACAAGCATGATATTCATGATTCCAATTCCTCCAACCAGCAATGAAATCGATGCGATGGCGACCAATACCAGCTGGAAGATTCCCGTGATCTCACCCGATGCTTCAGAAAACTCTGCCGTTGTTCGAACGGTAAAGGGTGTGACTGTCCCTTTGTCGATGCGGTACCGGTCCTTGAGGACACGGATAATCTCCTTTTTGCCCTCACTCAACATATCGGTGTCGGAAAATCCGACGTAGAGCACGTGCAAGTCATCGGGTCCCTGTAGCGTCCCGGTCGCTAACCTTTGACGCGCGGTGGTGAGGGGAACCAGCACGAGATCGTCATTGTCCTGGCCAAAGCCACTTCCCTTGGTTTCTAGCAAGCCCACCACCTCAAAGGGGACCCGATTTATCCTCACTGTCTCGCCGAGCGGATCAAATGAGCCGAAGATCTTTGTCGCGACCGAAGGGCCCAGCACGACCACGCGCGATGCTGATCGCACATCGGCCTGGCTGATAAATCTTCCGCTCTCGGCATTGAGATTTGAAACCGTACCAAATTCCGGAGTGATGCCAACTGCACTCGTGTTGGCGTTACGGCCACCTGCCACGACTTGCACTGAGCTTCGTAGTTGTGGAGCAATTCCACTTACGCCTGGGACAAGTTTCTGGATCGCGCGCGCATCGCGTTCGGTAAGTCGTCCGCGGTCAACGGTGCGGCGTGGTGCCCCGTCATTGTCTGGCTGAGGAAAAATGATCGCCATGTTTGAGCCGAGCGAACTGATCTGCTCGTTGACTGAAACCTGGGCTCCGGCACCCACGGCTACCGCGAGGATGACGGAAAATACGCCGATCATTACTCCCAAGGTGGTCAATATTGAACGCATCAGGTTGGTACGCAGTGCAATCATCGCGATCGAAATGTTTACCGCCCATCCAGAAATGGCCTTTGTGAAATTCTGCGTGATCATTTCGCAAGCCGCCTTCGGTTCTTGACCGGTGCATCCTCGATAATGTTCCCGTCGCGAAACACGATCCGACGACTGGCATATTCAGCGATATCAGGCTCGTGTGTGACAACGATGACGGTAATTCCGTCATCGTTGAGCCTTTGAAATATCCCCATGATATCTTGCGATGTATGTGTGTCGAGTGCGCCAGTTGGTTCATCGGCAAGCAGCATGAGTGGGTCGGTGACGAGTGCTCGTGCAATTGCAACACGCTGTTGCTGACCACCTGACAACTTTGCAGGAGAATGGCCAAGGCGGTCAGCCAGTCCCATTTGTGTCAGCTTGGCAGTCGCGCGTTCGAGGCGTTCTGCCTTTCTGATTCCTGCATAAATGAGAGGCACCGCGACATTATCAAGAGCACTGGTGCGAGCGAGCAGGTTAAACTGCTGAAACACGAAGCCGATCTTGCGGTTGCGAATCTCGGCAAGCTCATCACTGCTCAGCGTGCTGGTATCTATGCCATCAAGCAGCAATTTTCCCGATGTCGGGACGTCGAGGCAGCCGATCATGTTCATGAAGGTCGATTTTCCCGAACCACTCGCGCCCATTATCGCGACGAATTCGCCACGCGCAATCGAGAGAGAGACGCCGTTTACTGCGTGCAGTACTTCGCCCCCGAGAATGTAATCCTTGACCAGGTCATGGGTTTCAAGAAGTGGCGTCGTCATCTTCGTCCGCGCCGTCATTTCCTTCATCCGAAGCCTTGGGCTTTAGCGATTTGCTTCGCAACAATACCTGTTCACCAACTCTCAGACCCGAGCGAATCTCGGTATAATCATCGCCGGCAACGCCGATAGCAACTTTCCTGGCGATCGGCCGATACTTCTCATTTCCTGCAACATAGACC
>JBATDO010000227.1:0-17382 GCA_049663505.1 Sphingorhabdus sp. | reverse complement strand
GAATGTGGCTGCCCTTAACTGCCAGGGACCGGTTTGGGGTCAAATCGCCACGGATTATAACAAGTTCATCACCGTTCATAAAGTTCAGCTCTCGAAAAGCAGCAAATCTGTCGATCGAGAATATGTGGCCCGATATCCGGGACAAAATGGGTTGCGCGTCAGGGACACCAAGCTGACCGACCTTTATAACTATTTCGCGCTACCGCCGGTCAAAGCGGAATATTGTGATGCTGCGCTGCGCAAGCTTAACGAGGCTAATCTGATCCCGACATCTGCGCTTCCGGAATATGCCTATGGCGGTCTGACGGACATTGACGGAATCTTTGTACGGTTCTTTGACGCTTACGCGCAGTACGAAAGAGATCTCGCTGACTGGAACATGCGTTTTGCACCGACCCGAGCATTGACGCAACCGGCTGTCCAGCCGGTGTTGAACGAGCCGACGACGACCACTACTGCAAACACCGCCCAGCGCCCTGGCTAGGCCGCCTGGGCTTGCATCGAGAGATGAATGCATCGGTTGCGGCCGTTTGATTTTGCTTGGTACAATGCCATGTCTGCGGCTCGATACAATATTTTCCAATCATGCTCGTTACCTACATTGCGATTGGCGATCCCGATGCTGGCGGTGATCCGGTAGCCTTGCGGTAGGTCAATGCTGCGGATTTTTGCCAACAGGTCTTCAGGTTCCATCAGGAGCAGGTTGCCGCGATAGGCAATTGCAAATTCTTCACCTCCCAGTCGCGCCACCAATGCTCCTTCGGGAGCTTCACTCACAAGCGCATTGGCAATCATGATAATCGCCTCATCCCCACCGGCATGCCCCAGGCTGTCGTTGACGCGCTTGAAATGATCTATGTCGACCAGAACCAATGTCCAGTGACTATTGCGTTCCAGTAAAGTGCGTAAAAAGGCGCGACGGTTGAGAAGGCCAGTCATGGAATCTGTATCTGCCATGATCATCGCATGGGCTTCGGCGATCTCGGCTCGGTCACGTGCCTGGGAAAGCAACCTTACCCGGTGGCCAATTGCAAGCGAACTGACCAGCGCTTCGAATCCCAGGCCAAGGAGCGTGCTGTTCTCGATAAGTGTGTGATACGGCAAGATATCAAAGCCATGTAGAATTCGAAACGCTGCAGATGCAGCAGGCCCTGTCCATGCGACCAGGAAGTAGATGAGGAAGGGATCCCTGTTGCTCCATGCCACCCAGATATATGCACCGAGCAGAAACGGGATAGGCGTGAACCCGTACACGTAAATTGCATCAAGCAGCTTGACATTCGAAGGCGCAAGGGCGGCATACATCACAGCATATCCCGACATCGCGAACGCCTGGGCCCAACTGAGCCGAGCCAGCCATTTGGGGATTTGTGTATTGGCAAAGAAATATCGAATGAAAATTAATACCGTGCCTCCCGTCAGCGCAAGAAGTGGTATTGTAATGCGCAGGCGATCGATCGCTGTCATTGCGCTGAAGAAATAGTGCGGTGCCCCGGAAGTAATGATGCCATAGGACAGCGTTGCAGCCACCATGGCGCAATATGCAAGCAAATATGGCTCGCGCATGCCGCGCCACAAGGCGATGTTATAAGCCAGGAGCGCGATGCAGATGCCTACGAATCCTGCGTAAAGAGTTGCAAGCGCCATTTCATAGCTGATTGCAGTTTCGGCAGTGGAAATCTGGGACTCCAGCATAATGCCACGGACCGCTGCGGATGCCTTCACCTTTGCAACCAGCAGAACGACAGGTGATGCGTGCGAACGCAATGGCACCACAGCTGTTGCGCCGAGACGCATCGGGTTGATGGTGGGGTTCGAGAATGGCGCGTAGTAACTAATGCTGCCATTTGCGTGAACGGTCCAGAGTTCAAATCCCTCGCTCCAAAGGCTGGCTGTCCGAAAAACCAGCGAGCTTCGTCCATTTTGCATGGACAGCGGGATCCCCAGTTTCACCCAATAATCGCCCGGTGCCATCTGGCTTTGCGGATTCTTACAGTCGAACTGCGCCAGCTTTGGCAAGACCCGATCAATGCTGTCTAACTTGTCCACTGAAAGGACGCATGGGTGCAAAGGGCTCGTCTCGGCATTGGCTGCAGCAGGCACGAGAACATGGCACAGGCAAAGAGCCATCCACGCCAATATAAGCCGATAATTGAAGAAGTGCGCACCCTGCATGCAGCAGGACTACGCTCCCAATGTAAAATTCGTCTTAACCTTCTCGAACAATAGCAAGAGTCTTGGAGTTCCGGGCTACTTGGTGGTCTGGGATTCAGCAATCAGGGCAGTATCAATTGCCTTTGCTGCTTGGTAATGCGGACGTGCAATCAATCGCTCGACATAGGCTGCAAAATTGTCTCGTTGTGGCATCGTGCCGAATTGCGTGCCCCAGATAATCTGGCTGCCGACATAGACATCCGCTGCTGTAAACCTGCTCCCACACACAAATGCGCGATCGCCAAAATGGGCATCCAGAACGTCGATGACACGGTCATAATTTCCATATCCAAACATCATCTCTCGGTCGGCGCTTGGATCAAAGCCTGCTGCATGATTGGTGACGGCTGATTCCACCGGGCCAGCTGCAAAAAACAGCCAGCGATAATAGTCTGCAAGCTCATCCTGGCTTGGCTTCAACCCCGATTCCGGAAATGCTTCGGCTAGATAGGCGCAAATGGCCGCACATTCGGTAATTGCCTTTCCCTCGTGCACGATGGCCGGAACCTTGCCCATGGGATTGATCAACAGATATTGTGAGTTCTTCATCGTGTCACCATAGGTCAAGAGGTGCTGTACGTAGTCCACCTCCGCCTCGTGCAACGCCCACCGTGCGATCTGACCGCGGGACATGGGATTGGTATAGAAATCGACTTTTGACATGGAGGGTTCTCCGGCGGGTTCTGGACAGCGATCTTGAGCGGGAATAATGGTTGGGCGCCACTTAGGCCATCTGGATATAGTCTCGCATCGCCGCTGCTTCGGCCTCGATTTTCTCAATACGATATTTGACGAGGTCGCCGATCGAGACAAAACCGGTCAATCCCCGTGCATCGACCACCGGAAGGTGACGAATTCTGCGCCGGGTCATCAACGACAGCGCCGACAGGATCGGTGTGTCAGCTGTCACGGTGATCGCTGGCGCGGTCATGACTTCACCCACGGTTTTTGCCAGGAATGCGGAGCCATGGCTTGCAACCCCATATACAATGTCGCGTTCAGAAAAAATGCCAACGACAGCATGTCCCTCGACAACAGGCAGGGCCCCTATCCGGTTTTCAGCCAGTCTGGTTACAACTTCGCCCACGCTCTCGTTTTGGCTCGCCGTGAAGATATTGGAGCCTGATCCGCTTATTATTGCTGCAATTGTCATTATTCTCTCCCTCTATCGCTTTCCTTCGATCGGCCGTATAGCACAAACATTATATAGGAGAAAATGTGACTCGTCCGTCTCGTCTTGATGATGCAGCTTATAGTGGATTTGCGTGGAGCCGTTACTGGCGGTTGATGCGCTGGATGTTTGCATTCACCATTTCTGTGACCGTGTTGATGCTTGGCATTTTCTACAGCCAATACGGTTTGATCTCGATCCATTTCTATATTGCCACAGCCGGGGCGATCATCGTGTCGCTGTTGTTGGCAACTTCGCTCATGGGGCTCGTTTTCTTGTCGAGCGGCACCGGGCACGACGAGGCGATCGAAGATCCATTCAAGGACGAAGTCGAACGTGACTGAAAATATTCGTAATCTACCCACGCGCAATGACCCGGTCTTGCGCGTTGTGCCTGGCCCTGCTGATATCAACGCCAACGGCCATATTTTCGGGGGATGGGTGTTGAGCCAGATGGATCAGGCTGGCGGGATATTGGCTGGACGCATCGCACGAGGCCCATGTGCTACGGTTGCTATAGAAAAGATGGAATTCATTGCGCCGATATTGCTGCGTGACATAATTTCGGTTTACGCCTCGCTAGAAAGACGCGGACGGACATCCTTGGGCATCCGCGTCGAGGTCATAGCTACACGTGACCGCAAGCAGGAAGATGTAAAGGTAACAGAAGGTCTTTTTACTTTCGTTGCGCTGGATGAACAGCACCGGCCGCGGGAATTGCCAAAGGCCTAGCGGTAGCCAGCTTCACTTTGTTTCATAATAAAGTGTCGCTTCGCCATTGGCCGGCAAGCTGGTCTTCCAAGTCGGGACACCGTCGATTTTCTTGATTTCCTTGTGGCTCCCACGAAGTTCGTACGGAATTTCGATTTCGACGTTGACCGGTGAATTGCGGGCATTGGAGATCTCCACTTTCCACCGCTGGCGTTTCGCTTTCTCAGGCAATTGTGTAACAAGGATCCGGATATCGCTGGAGCTCCCGACGCGCATTTCGACCTCTTCGCCAGTGGCCCGGTCAGGCAGGCTTGCTTCTCCGACCAGGAGCGGACCATGTGCACTGTCTTCGAAAATCATGACCTGACCTTGCGGCATCGGCAGACCCAGACCATTTTCTTTGGTGTTTCGAGTGCGCAGTACCAAGGACATCGGCTTGGTCCCGTCGCCAATATCGCCCACATTGGCGCTGTAGTGATGTTCAAAAGCCGCACCTGGTTTTACGAGCATTGCCACTTGCTTTTGGCCCTTGGCGTTGACTGTAACGGGCTCTGGTATTCGGTAGAGCTTGAGATCACCTAGGTCTTCTTGTTCTGCAACAACCACGGCCACAGGGGCCATCGACATCATCTTTTCGCGGCGAGCATATCCAGTGACGACAATGTTCTCTGCCATGGCTGCGTCGTACATCATGGGTGAGGGTGGTGCTTGAGGGATCAAATCCTCCCGGTAGCCTGGACGATATGGCACCTGGTGGGTGCGTTGCTGTGGCCAGCATGTAATGTTGAGCGGGCCGCCGGTTGGTCTGGGCTGCACGCCGCGTCGAACACGGTTAGGTTCTCCGGCGATAGCCATCAGGCTGGCATTTGGAAAACTCTGATTACCTCCATTCGCGACAGTAAGCCAAGCAAACATGTCGACCTTGCCTTTGCCAGCAGCATTACGTTCTTGCACTTGCGCAACGTAATTAGCTTGCCAGTCGAAACCGGCTGCCAAGTAGGTGAGCGTGACCGTTACAGCTACTTCACGATCACTGCTCGTGACGATGGACAGCGTTGGCTTGGCCGACAGTCCAGTCGGAACACCATCAAAGCCCATGCGTTCAGGCAACCCAGTGCAATGCAGCGCTTCGTAGCCTTCAACAGTCTGCAATATCACGCCTCCGCTCGGACCTGCGGTTATGAATGCCTCCTGGATTCGCGTAACACCGGTATTTTTGTTCGTTCGCGCAAGCGTTACCTGGCGCCTCAGATAGGCGTCGACTAGACCTTGTGGGGAGAGCAATCGCGCGTCACGATTTTTCTCCTTCACACCCTTGGGCAGTCCGCTGACAATTGCGCTTTCAGGAAACATTCCCTCGGCAACGCCTTCGAACCTAACGTGCGATTCTCCGCTTGGAATGGTTATCGTTCGAGTTTCAGTGATGAGGGCATATCCCGTTGGCCAATCCTTGTCGATTGGTGCGCTGCCGTCGTTCTGTCCACGGTAAATGGTGAGTGCTGCCGTTTCGGCTTCGCTTGACACGATGACCGGCTGCGCGGCGAGTGGCGTCGCGACGATCGCGAACAGCAGGGCGATCAGCCCACGCATGTTATCAGTACCGACTATCGAATGTCGCGGTTAGCGTGGCTTTGCCATTGGCGGGCACAGCAACGCTCCATTCAATCCGGTCTGCAGATGTTCGCGTGCCCTCCTGGCTTTGTTCGGTGATGCGTACATCTCCCCATAAACCAGACTGACCCATGTCCACTGTGATCGCTTCGTTGCGGGCATTGGTCAATTCATACCGCATCTTCGAGCGCCACCGGTTGGAACCGATACGGGTGCGCTCCTCAACCACGGTCTTGACCTTGACATCGAATGCGTCGCCTGTTCGGATCGACATTGCGCTGCCCATTGGCGTTGCTTCAATTGCATTTTCGCCGATGAACTGCGGATCGCCCCGCTTGTCACGCATATATACGCGCATGGTGCCCGAAGGTAGTTGGTCACCCAGGCCGCCGCTGCGCGATGTCGAAAATTTGAGCACAGAAGCAGCGCTGGCGCTTTCATTTGTAGCCAGCCATCCATTGGTGAACTCGTAAACCCTTCGCGCTGCAGCGGACTTTATGTCCAGGAAACTCACTTGCTTTTGCTGCGCATTGGCAACTGTGGTTCGCTCTGCAAGCGGATAGAGATAATAATCGCCGAGCCGTTCGCGCTCGTTGCTTTCAGTTCCTGCCTGGTCGATTGTGCCGGTGCTGCCATTCCACGGCATCCCGACATCCCGACGCCCGCCCCCGTTATTCGGATTTCCAGCGACCAATAGTATGCTGGCACTGGTATAGTCCGTTCCCGTATTGTTGGTGAGGGTTACCCAGCCCTGAACGTCGATAGTTTGCTTGGCGTCATCAAACAGCGTCACATAGTCGGATGTCCACCCAAGACCTGGGGTGAGATAGGTCAGCGTAGTCGGTGTCATGCCACCCTTGGATTCCAGGGTAACCGACAGTGTCGGTCGCGCACGCAGGTTGGGCGGCACTTTGTCGAAGATGACGCGAACGGGCAGGCCATCATCGCGTAACACTTCAATGGTATCGCCGATCTGCAGGACAACTCCACCGTTGGCCGCAAGTACCTTTGCGCGAACGCGGGTCTCGGCGCCAGTCGCAGGATTGGTGCGCAAAAGGGTGATCGTCTGTCCAACCGCCTTTTCCATCAGCTTTGCAGGCGTGAGCAGGTCGTAGTCGAAATTCTGTTCTACGATACCGAGGCCAGGACCTGTGAGCGTCACCGTCGCGGCGCGGATCTGCGCAGATACGTCTGGAAACTCCTGGCGTGACCGGCCAGAGGGAAGAACCATCCGCCTGGTATCTTGCACCAGGCTTTGTCCATTCTGGTAAATGGTGATCGCGACATCGCCTTGCGCTGTCGCTCCGCCAGGTACGGTTACATTAACTGGCGTAGGGCTCTGGGCAAGAACCGGGGCAGCAATTGCGCACCCCAATCCGAGTAGCAATAAGGTGCGCATTCCGTCCTCCCTGTAACAATATCACAAGGATGAACTAATTGTCCCGGGATGACCAGAATATTAACGGCGGCGAGCTACTATTCTGCCGCAGTTACAATATCTTCGTCGTTAGCTGACTTGGGCCGCTTTGCACGTGGCTTGCGAGCTGGCTTGGGAGCTGGCTCAACCTCGTCGAAGCTGGTCGCAGTCGCGATTGAGGGAGGAAGGACAGCCAGATCGAGCCCTGCAGGTTCGTCAGTTGGTTCCTCGCTGTGGTGCCGACGCGGTGCTCGGTTCGTGCTGCGTTCAGCACGTTCGCCTGGAGAGCGTTCCGGCCGTTCATTGCGACGCGGACGACTGTCGCGCTGTGGACGGCGTTCCTCGGTCTCACTATTCTCGGCAGGCTCCATGTCGCCACTGGCGCTTTCGTTCGATGCCTGGCCAGAGCTGTGCTCCTCATACGAGGTCGAACGGTCATCGTTTTGCCATTCGTCGCGCTCTTCACGAGTATCTTCGCGCGGACGCCGATCGCCTTGCTGCTCCTGGCGTGCTTCTTGGCGGCTTCGGAAATCGGCGAGAACGCGAAAATAATGGTCTGCAAACTGCAGGTGATATTCGGCATTCACGCGGTCGCCGTTGAACTGCGCGTCGCTTGCGAGCTTCTTGTACTTTTCGAGCATTTGGCTCGCGTTTCCGCGCGCGCGATTGTCAATGTTGTTCTGATAGTCAAATCCGGAGCGATTGTTGTTCTGCTGTCGGTTGCTGCTGTTGTTGTTACGGCCGCGACGACGATTGTTACTATTCGGCTGCCGGTTGTTGCTGGTATTCATAAGGGCTGACCCGTCCTCAAATAAGCTCTTTTAAGTGTGAAGCCCCTAAAACCCGGTTCCGTGTGGGTTGCGCCAAGACTGTTCCAAGCCTTGATTTCATTCCATCTGCGCTGGGGGGCGGCTTCGCGCAGATGCTGAAAACCAGTTAATCTGCCGCGCTGCAACCGTTGCTCTAGCGGCCTGCGCTAACGATTCCAAGCGAAAAGCGAAGACTTCGTGGATTCCCATTGAGATCGTTACGTATTTCTGTGGAAAAACCTGATGTTCTAGCCAAATTTGTCACAGCGTCGACCTGCCGGTGTCCGATTTCGAATATAGCATATCCCCCCGGTGCCAACAGGAGAGGAAGAATCGGGATGAGGACCTGATATTCGTCTAAGCCGTATGGACCAGCAAACAGCGCGCTGTGTGGTTCATGCTCTGCCACCATCGGTGCCAGTATTGCATCGTCTTCCACATAGGGCGGGTTACACAAGATCAAATCGAATGTGCCCAGTCGGTCGATCAAGTCCGGATCATGCCAACTTGCATGCACCAAATTGGCCCTGTCGCCTAATCCCAGCTGCCGCGTATTGACCCGTGCTACAGCAAGGGCGTCAGCGCTTGCATCGACCCCAATTCCCTTTGCGTTGGGAAAGACAGATAACGCGGCCAGCAGCAGTGCGCCTGATCCTGTGCCCAAATCCAAGATTCGCGCAGGCCCGGAAGTAGCTTGAAAACTCTCCAAAGCCATTTCAATAAGCGTTTCGCTATCCGCACGAGGGATGAGGACATCTGAGTTGACTTCAAGATCCAGGTCCCAGAATGCCTGCTTTCCAGTGATATATGCAATTGGTTCATTGGCCATGCGTCGGTCGACCAATGCCTGAAAGTCTTTGGGGACCGTCAAGTCCATTTGCCCAAGCAAAAGTTCCGACCGGGAGATACCTAGTGCATGGGCCATCAGCAGTTCAGCATCGAGGCGAGGAGTATCGCTCACGCCTGCGAGCAGGTTTGCTGTGTTTCGGAGACAATGGGCGGGGCTCGACATTACTCCCCTTAGCGAGGGAAATTATACGCCGCTAGCCTGCGAGCGTCGCTGCAAGATCATGCCAGGCGACCGTGTTCCAGACAAAATAGCGGGCATAGTAACCGAACAACAAGGCACCTATCCCTATTTTCGTCGCCCAGTGCAGGCGGCCCAGCGTCTTTTGGTCCCACATGAGCAAGGGGATTATCATCGCAAAGGACACAATCCCACTTGCGATATGCCCCGCTAAAGTCGGCGGGAAAACTGGCCATCGACCAATTCCTGGTTCGACCATCCCCAGTGTTGCAATTAACATGAAGCGCTTGTGTGCCTGTGGTGTTGTCCGGTATTTCCATCCCAGGAATAGCAGCAACGCCGTAGGAGGGATTGCGAGCAACGGTACAGCAGACCATGTCAATGCATCCACAAAGGGCGGATGCGTGCCGCGCGGTATGGCCTGGATTGCCGTAAAATACATGATCGGTATCAGTGCCACGGCAAGCCCAAAGCCAGCGATACCCCATTGCTTGTGCAAGTCGCGGCGTCCGTCTGCAACCAGCCGGGTCTGCGAATAGAACATCGCCACCCAGGCTGTGAAAACGAATCCATGCAGCATGACCATAGGCGTCAGAACAGGGTTCGGTCGGGGATAGCTAAATATCTGAAAGAAATAGAAACTAGGTGCAAAACCAATCAAGATCACGACAAGGATTGCAATGATCATTCGTCCGTAAAAGCGACGTTCAAGGTCGATTTTTTCGAGTATGGTCTCCATTTTCGCTTTCTCCCAAAAGCAACGGTGCGACCCGATCGGGCGGAGATTAAGCATAGCGGATCGGACGTGCAACGAGTATTTTACAATTGCTGGAAGTTGCACGAGGTGCCCCCGGCGACAAAATAATCGGTGCCATGGATGCATCCATTTGACCAGTTCATGCGTTATTCACCGCAGAGGGGCAAATTTCTAAAAGGAATACGGACTATGAAGGCATTTAATTTATCTCTGGTTGCAGGTCTTTCTGCAGTGGCCCTTTCCGCCTGCTCAAGCCAAGCACCCGAAACCACTGCCGACGATACAACGGTTGTGGCTGAAGAGAGCATGGCGCCCGACGCCGGCATGACAGCTCCGACCGCACAACAGAACATTGTAATCATGGCGCAGGGCAACCCTGACGTTTCGACCCTTGTTAGCGCAATCAGTGCTGCCGGCCTTGCCGAGACTCTTTCCGGTCCCGGGCCGTTTACCGTATTCGCCCCGACCAATGATGCCTTTGCAAAGGTAAACAAGGCGACACTCGATGGCCTGATGAAACCTGAAGCCAAGGAAGAGCTTGCGTCGTTACTGAAATATCATGTTGTTTCAGGAAACGTAAAGGCAGCAGACGTGATCAAGATGATCGCTGACGGCAAGGGCAGCGCCACAATTAAAACACTGGGCGGCGGAAGCTTGAAGGCGAGCCTTGAAGGCCAAAATGTCGTGCTGACCGATGCAAAGGGAAGCAAGGCAACTGTAACCAACACCGACATGACAGCAACCAATGGTACCGTGCACACGGTTAACTCTGTCCTTATGCCGTAATATTGCGGCGTTAGCGTAAGGAAAAATTTCGTCTCGTCCTCAAATCCCCCTAGCAGGTGTACGAGGACAAAAAGAACCCCGTCCAGTTTCTGGGCGGGGTTTTTTATGGCAAGTTCATGTGCCCACTATTTCTCGATTCCGTAAAAGTTGAATGTTCGCGCGATGTCCTTGTCGGCATAGATCGCTGCAGCCAAGCTGTTGGCGCTTTCCTCGACTTGCCCCGTCTTTGCATAGGCTATGGATCGCTGATAGAGAGCGGATGCATAATCGGGTGCAATCTTGAGAGCCGCATCGAAATCGGCAATTGCTTCGCGATATTTACCCATCCTCATGTAAACCGAGCCCCGGCTGTCCAGCTTGTCCGATGGATTTTCTGAAAGTTGGATCGATTTGGTGCAATCTTCCAGTGCTGATTCCAGCTGCACATTGCCCAGCGCCTTGTACCAGCAACGCGTGCCGAGTAGATAGGCGCTTTCTGGCTTGTCCTCTATAAGCAAGTCCAGTTTCGCAATTGCTTCATCGGGGTTGTTTTCTGCCAGGTTGATTTCAGCGCGGTACACCTGTGCGCTGTCGTCATCGAGACCGGCGGCGAATGCTTCATCCACGACCTTCAATGCCGCACCGGGGCGCTTCGACAGATTGTAGATATCGATCAGTTCCCGGACTGATGCATCGTGCGCTGGCTCAAGCTTCAGGGCGTCTTGCAGAACTGTAATGGCAGCCCTTTCGTCCGATCCGCGCAGCAGGGTTGCGCGCCATTGCATCTTGTCAGCAGTGGGCTCTAGCTTGATAGCCTCGGCCAAGTCTCTCGCTGCTTGGTCATAATCGCCAATCAATTCATAAAAAAAGGCCCGTTGACGGTAGCCCAGTTCCTCTTTTGGAGCGTTTGCGACAATCTGGTCGTAGGCCTTCTTAAAGGGTTCGATCTTCTTGGCTGCTATCGCGGCTTTCATTACCTGCCACTTTTCAGGATAGTTCGCAGGGGCCAAAATCTTGATCCCATTGTTTTGCACGCGCGTCAACTTTCGTGCTTCAGTTGCGATTTGGTCTGCAGGAATTTCCGGTTTAGCCAGAAAATATTCTTCGCGGAAATTCACGATATCGCCACTCAAGGTGGTGATACGATCAAGGTCAAATCCGGCAAGATTGTCTTTCAATTCTGATTGACCTTCAAGCGCGAAGCCGCTGCCGGCATCCGGCAGTTTGAATCTTGTATTTTCGCGATAATATCCGCTGTCTCCAGTGTCGACGGGAATGGAACGCCATTCGACTTTCTTGCGGTCGGATTCAAGTTTCTTGCTGTCGATCACCGACCAGATGTCATGCTCGAATTTCCCATTTTTTCTCGTCCAACCCAGGTAGGATAGGCCCTTTGCCCTGATGACGGCGTGACTGGCTTCGTCGTCGAAGGCAAGGCTGCTTTCAAGCACCAGGGCTTCCACCACGTATTTGGACACGAGCTTGTCCAGAGTTTCCTTGAAAGCTTCCGGTTTTGCCTGCGATTGGGATGCACGCAACTCGGCCGCATCACCGTCTCGCAACTTCAATTCAAGGTCAAAAAATGCAGGAAGCGCCAAGCCCGCTGAAGCATCATATCCCAAGTCAACATCCTGGTAAGGACGTCCAGGCTTGTTCATGACGATCGGCTGTAAATCGCCACCCTCTGGCCTCAAGGGCAGACCATAACGATGAGGCGGCGCATCCTTCAGGTCAATCATTCGCGTGCCAGATCCAGTTCCGTCGAGCCACAATGTCTGGTCATCGACAACCGCACGGACGATGATGTGATCAAAAGCCAGGAATGTCGGCAGGAGATTCGTTACGCTGTCCTGACCATTCACACTAACCAACATCGGTTCAGCAGCAACCCCCAGTTCATCGAGCATCGCAAGCAACAACAGCGTCTTGGCCTTGCAGTCACCATAGCGTAGTCGCCATGTCTCGAGTGGAGTTTGTGGCTGGTAGTTCCCATAGCCAAGGCCGTTATAAAGATAGCGGACCTTGTCCTGCACCAGCCGCAGGGCCAAAGCTGCACGTTGAACCGGGTCCTGGCTGGTTGCCATGATCGACTTTACTTCCCTGTCGAGTTCGGAGCCTTGCGGTATCAGTCCCTTGGCCTGATATTGGAGCGCAGCTGTCTTGGAAACTTCCGACCAACTTGCAAATCCCGATGTAATGACCGCGGGAAATGTCTTGAAACGATTTGGTGCGTCCTTGGGAAAATCGGGCTGCTTGGGTGCAAGTGCGCTCATCGTAAGCACCGAGTAGCCATTTTTTGTCGTGACCACCGGGTTGATGTCCTTGCCCAGGGCCTTGTAGTTGATCGCGTCTGTTTCGGGCCAGATCAGCCGAAATCGATCAAAATCGGTTTCGATTTGATGCGTCGCCAGGCCTGCAGCTGTTTCTGTTCGGCCAGCGAGTACGGGATTGCGCGCACTGGTTGTTGCGGAAAACCGAATGATGTCGCCGAGCTGCAAATCCTCGATTTGCGTTGTTGCAGTCAAAATTCCGTTGATCTGCTGGTTGTTCAGGCCCTTTTCCTGGCGGATAACCTCAAATTTCGAGCCCTTTTCAAGCGCGTTAATCACCTGGCCGCTGCGCAATATCTCGAGCCGGTGTATAACGAGATCACCCCGGTCGGGTTGCCAAGAGGCGTTCAGCAATTTGGCCACCTCGCCTAGGAATTCTGCTGTCTGCCCGCGCACAACGACATCGGCATAATTCCACTCGGTTCCGTCCTCCATCTTGGTTTGCCGATCGAGGACAACAAGAAAGTTGTTACTATTGGGCTTGGCTGCCAGCACAGTTTCAAGATCAACTTGATCAACCCATTCAGGTACAGGTTGGAACAATATCGTGTCACTTGCCCAGGAAGGCATGGCCATGGGCAGGAAAGATATTGCCAACAATGCACGAAACATCTTCATTTTTGCCCCGCTGAATTTCGCAGATAAGTTGGATTGAGCTCTTTTTAGGGCAGAATCCAGTGCGACGCTTTTCTATCTGCGCAAAAGTTATTGCAACATAAAACAAGGCAAAAAAATTGCATGAGCTGCAAGCAGTTTCGTTTCTAGATACGCAGCGCCCACCGCATGATTTGGAATATCGTGTTTTGTTCGATAGTGCCCTTGAAGAGATAAGCGCCGGGTCCTGCTGCGCGCGCGACGACATCGTCACCACCATGTGTTTCCGACCCGAGGCCAATCAAGGACTGCTGGCGGTAGTTGAGTGCTGTGGTGTCTTCCTTGGCCGGATCAGGTCGCTCGGCAGCCGAAACGGAGCCAGGGCCATTGGCATAGCCCAGCGTCGTATAGGCCTTGCCGTCCTTGGCAAGGGTCGGCTTTCCAATCGGGTTTGCCACGACGCCCAGGATGGGATTGCCGCGTTCGGGATAGCCTGACATGGTGAAGGTGTGACTGTGGTCGGATGTAACCACTACGAGCGTGTCGGAAAGATCGACGCGTTGAAGTGCGGCCTTGAGTGCTGCGTTCAGGGCTACCGTATCGTACATTGCACGGCTGGCATTTCCGGCATGGTGCGCATGGTCGATGCGTCCCGCCTCGACCATCAGCACAAAACCTTTACGGTTCCTGGAAAGTAGGTCGATTGCCTTGAGGGTCATCTCGGCCAACGACGGTTCCTTACCTCCCCCCGACGTGCGGTCTGCTTCGTACTGCATGTGCGATGGTTCGAACAATCCCACCAGCTTGGTCGTCTTGCCTGGATCAACAGCATTGAACCCTTCGCTGTTCCAAACGTAAGCGCCGCCCGGGTTGGCGGATTGCCAGATGGCTGTGAGATCTTTGCCATCTGCGCGCTTGCCACGTGCGGCAGGATATTCCGGGTCCACGGCACTCGTCGGCAGAAAATGGGCACGACCACCGCCGAGCATCACGTCCAGACCATTTCCCCGGGGCCACTCGACCATCTGCCTTGCGATGTCCGTGCAACCTTCATTCCTTGCCTTTTCCGGCATAGCGGAATCGACTTCCCAGTCGCGCTGGGCTGTGTGCGCATATGTCGAAGCGGGTGTAGCATGAGTGATCGTCGCCGTTGTGACAACGCCTGTGGCATAACCGCGTGCTTCAGCGAGACCAAACAGTGATTCCACCTTGTAAGGTGCAGATGCAGCACAATCGTCCAAAATGGCTTCTGGACCGACGCCAATTAAACCGTTCTTGGTTTTGACGCCCGCAACAATCGCGGTTGCAGTGGGAGCACTATCGGCGACTTGCGCGTCATGGGAATATGTCTTGACCAATGCCGTGTGCGGCAAGCGGTCCATTTCCGCTACGTAAGATTCCCCGTCAAGTCCAAGCAGTTGCCCTTCAAAAATCCGGCTAGCTGTAAGCGTACTGACACCCATTCCGTCGCCAATGAAGATGATGACATTGCGCGCCCGGCGCTGGTTGGGCTTGTCCGCAATCAGGCGGTTCAGTTCACTTTGACCTGCTTTCAAATACCCATCCGCACTGGTGTGCGGAGGTCGGGCGGTTTCGCCTTGCGATGACACCTCACTTGCAGCCGGAGCGGCCATGACAAGCGGCAGCAAGCCAATGTAACACATTTTACGCATCTGATTTTCCCTTCAGCTTTGCGTGCGCCATTTCACACGATGATGACGTGACCATGACAGCGCTGCTGGGTGCTGCAAGCATAAGTGATAATTTCTGCAAGTCTTGCGCCAGGCTGATCATCAGATTGCAGAGAATGCCGATTGCCAACAAGCACTTGATCGCTCATCCAGGGGAGGTCCCTATCGCTCCAGCATGGGTTTCAGATAATGCCCTGTATAACTGGCTGCAACCTTGGCTACGGCTTCGGGGGTACCTTCGGCCACAATCTCGCCGCCCTTGACGCCGCCCTCTGGCCCGAGATCGATCACCCAGTCTGCAGTCTTGATAACATCGAGATTATGCTCGATGACGACGACGCTGTTGCCTTGTTCGACGAGGCGGTGGAGAACCTCAAGCAGCTTTCTAACATCTTCGAAATGCAACCCTGTTGTAGGTTCGTCGAGGATGTAAAGGGTCTGGCCGGTTGACCGGCGGCTAAGTTCCTTTGCAAGTTTGACCCGCTGCGCTTCCCCTCCAGAAAGCGTCGTTGCCTGTTGGCCGACTTTGACATAGCCAAGGCCAACCTCCGCAAGCATCGCCATCTTGTCCCGGATCGGCGGGACCGCCTTGAATATTTCGACCGCGTCCTCGACTGTCATGTCGAGTACGTCAGCAATCGAAAGTCCCTTCCACTTGACCTCCAATGTCTCGCGATTGTAGCGACGGCCATTGCATTCCTCGCACGTCACGTAGACATCTGGAAGGAAATGCATCTCGATCTTGATAAGTCCGTCACCGCTGCAGGTTTCGCATCGGCCGCCTTTCACGTTGAACGAGAAACGCCCAGGCTTGTATCCGCGTGCTGCGCTCTCGGGTAATTGGGCGAACCAGTCCCGGATGTTAGTGAAAGCCCCGGTGTAGGTTGCAGGGTTGGACCGCGGCGTTCTTCCAATGGGTGACTGGTCGATATCGATGACCTTGTCGCAATGCTCAAGTCCCGTAATCTTGTCATGGGCTCCTGCGATTACGCGCGCGCCATTGAGGGTTCTGGCGGCCGATGCATATAGTGTGTCGATGGTAAAACTCGACTTTCCTGATCCCGATACGCCGGTAATACAGGTAAATGTGCCCAGGGGAATCGATGCAGTTACGTTCTTCAGGTTGTTCGCTCGCGCACCGTGAACAGTAAGCTTCTTCTTGTTGCCCTTGCGCCTTGTCTTGGGCACCGCGATCTCGCGGGTCCCATTCAAATAATCGGCCGTGAGGGATTTCGCCTTGAGAATCGTCTCGAGAGTTCCCTCGGCCATTACGGTGCCGCCATGGACTCCCGCCCCTGGCCCGAGATCGACAATCCAATCTGCCGTGCGGATTGCATCCTCGTCATGTTCTACAACGATTACAGTGTTTCCAAGGTCGCGCAGGCGACGCAATGTCGCGAGCAGTCGGTCATTGTCCTTCTGGTGAAGGCCGATGCTGGGCTCGTCGAGCACATAGAGGACTCCTGATAAACCCGAGCCGATCTGGCTGGCAAGTCTGATGCGTTGGCTTTCGCCGCCGCTCAACGTCCCGGAGGTCCTATCGAGATTGAGATAATCAAGTCCGACATTATTCAAAAAACCCAGCCGCTCGTTGATTTCCTTCAGAATTGCCTTGGCAATCTGCTTTTGTTGGTTGGTAAGGCCAGTCTCGACATTGCTGAACCACTCGAGTGCGTCGCCCACACTCATCCTGGTAGGGGTGGCAATGTCGACGCCTGCGATCTTGACGCTAAGAGCCTCGGGCTTCAAGCGTGCCCCGTGGCAGGTTTCACAGGGCTGCGAAGTCTGAAACTTGGCCAGCTCCTCTCGCATCCATGCACTGTCGGTTTGCAGGAGCCGGCGATTGAGGTTGCCGATCACGCCTTCGAACGCCTTGCGCACGCTGTATTCCTTGCGCCCATCCTTGAATGTCAGCTCCACAGGAAGGCCGCCGGTGCCATGCAGGATGATCATTTTTTGGTCAGGAAGAAGTTCGTTCCAAGGAGTCTCAAGATCGAAATCATAGGCCTTTGCAAGGCTGGCCAGCACTTGCATGTAATAAGGAGATGGCGGGTTTGACTTGGCCCAAGGCACGACCGCTCCTTTTTTGAGCGAGAGCGCTTCATTTGGCACAACGAGCTGAGGATCGAATTCCTGACGCTCTCCCAGCCCATCGCAGTCGGGACAAGCGCCTTGCGGTGCATTGAACGAAAAAAGACGAGGTGCAATCTCGGCAATGGTGAAACCGGATACCGGGCATGCGAACTTCTCGCTCAGCACGATCCTGTTTGCAGGCAGTCCAGTGC